>JAJCYL010000573.1 GCA_029262955.1 Cytophagales bacterium
ATTATCGTATTGCCGTCGGAACTAATGGTAGGCTGAGATTCCCATTCTTCGCTATTCACCACATTGCCCATATTCACGGGCTCTGTCCAAATAGTTCCAAACAAATAAGTGATATAGAGATCACAACTACCCACACTCTCCTCACCGAGACATCTCACATATACCATGGTTTGTCCATCTCCGGTAAATGCTGAACCAAAGTCAGCCTTCATAGAATTGATAGGCTCCGGTAATAATTCGGGTGCATTCCACGAATCATTTTCGAAACGAGAAACATATACATCCTCACCCCAATTGCTTCTATCTGTACTGTCGGCGAGATAATCAAATCCACCCATCCTTACACTGGTAAAATACAACCGATCTCCCTTCGGATTGACCCTTGGAGTATAATCGTTGAATTGGCTATTGACTTGTTGCAGCAATACTGGTTCTGCCATGGAATTTCCTGCTGCCCGTAATTTTGGACTTGTGGCAGCATACTCCAGCATATTCAGTGCAAGGTGCCGATTCCTGGTATTTTTTGAGGTATTCGGGTACTTATCTAGAAAGGTTTCCAGGGTTCGCTTGGCGTCCGAAAATTTATTCATGGCCAGGTAAACCCTGCTCATCTCCAATAAATAGTAAGGATTGTAGCTGGGATTAATACTTGCTATTTTCTTAAAAGCTATAATTGATTGAGGGTATTGACGCAAATTGGCAAACGACATCCCTGTATAATACCAGGTAATCTCTTTTCGTCCATTATATCGGACCGCCTCCTTGAACTTAGCAATTGCAGTCTTATAATCACGCGCATTAAAGGCCTTAACCCCGGCTCGGTGAGCGTCGTCATAGGTCTGCGCTTGACAATTGATTGACAGTATCATAAAAAGGCTGATACTGGTACTTATGGTTAGATTTCTCATGTTTTCATCGCCGGATAGAAACCTAAAATAGTGAATTCTCGGCAAAACTGTGTCTAGTTGGCCTAGTGTAATTTTTAAATATATCAGGATTATGTAGGATTATGATATGTTTTAACGGGTGCAGTAGGTGCGAAAACTAGCTTCGTGGTTCGGGCCTGAGGATCGTAATCATAGTTCGGGCGAATTCCATAAATTCCTCAACCTTGTTTCGAGCCTCTTCTAATCCACTGGGAGTTATGGCATAATATTGCCGTACCCGTTTTCCTATTTCAATTCTTTGAGTTGTAACATAACCACGTTTCACCATTTTATGGAGAATTGGATAAAGTGATCCTGCTGGAAAAGATATTTGATCACCTGATATTTCTTTAACTTTCTTGATCAGCTCATAACCATACATAGATTCATTTTCAGTCAGTAACTTGAGAATAATGGTATCAAAGGTGCCTTTCAGGAGTTGTGAGGAATACATATAAGTTGTATTACGATATAATAATAAGGGTGATTGAGGACATATTCAAGAAATTTGAACAAAATTATTATAATATATCCTTATGCGATATAATTAGCAATACTCGGTGTGTATTAGGTGGGAATCATCATACAAAATGCAATTATTCCTTAAAAAATTGGCCTGCACCATAGAAAAATTCGTTACATCATATATATTCAAAGAGTCATTACTATTCACTGCTAAAAACGTAAACTTTCATGGCTGTAGATCAACTAACATCAGAGAAAGAGAAGTTAGAGAACTTCATGTATCATTATGGGAACTGCATGAATGCGCTCGAAGAAGTCAAAGAATTAATGGTTCAGGGTAAAGACATTACCGCCATTAATAAATTAAGAGACATTACTGAAGAATTGGGACAGATTAGTCATTTGGTGAAGGAAGTGCACAACGATATGTGACAGGGTTAATTTGCCATAAGTGGGTCCTTGTTAGTCGGAGATTTCCAGGATACCACCGGTTAGCCGCATTAGTTCCAAATCAGAATTGAATAAATCAAATTTGGACTGTAAATTGTTCAGTGCAGTCTGAAGATAATTAATTTGCAAATCTCGGTAGTCAAATGAGTTGATACTACCATTGTCATAACGCTCTTCACCAAGTTGCAAGTTGAGTTCGGCAGCTTCCAGATTCAGTTCAGAGATATTGTAGAGATTTTTTCTCAGGTTATAATCTTCATAACCTGAAGCCAAGTCACGGGTGAGGGTTGTTGCAAGCTGTTCAATTTGCAGATCACCGATTTGTTCCTGGACTTTGGCATTTTCAATTTGTCTCCGAATTCGGCCGCCGTCAAAAAGGGTAAAGGCCAATGTAAAATTGGCGAAGTAATTGGTGGTGGTTGACTTAATACCGGAATCACCGTTTTCACCATTACTGAATCGAGCGGAGCTCAGGTCTTGGGTTTGTCGATTACGAGAGTAGCCTGACGAAATATTTATCCTGGGGTACATCGGAGAACGGGCAATTGACACATCTTTCCGCAAAATCTCCTGGTTAATGTATTGATTCTTCAGATTGCTATTATTGGCGGTCATTTTGGCCGCCAACTCATCCAAAATGTATTCTTTGGACTCGGCGGATAACTCATCTGTATAATTCCAATTTTTATATACATCAACATTTAAAAGAAGATTTAGTTCTCTAATCGCAATGCTATTGTTCAACTGTTGAGTTAAATAGTTTGAAGAGTCGGTTAGGTAAGCTGTTTTGTCTTGAAGGATGTCGAAAGTCACAGAACTTCCCAACTCTCCTTTAAGTTTGCTGTACGCATAGCGGTCCCTGGATAAATCAAGGGTATTTCCAAAGACATCCAAACGTTCTGTTTCGAGCAATATGGTATTATAGGCAAGAATAATCGCCTGGATAGTATTTTCTATCAATATTGCAGTGTTCCCAACCGTTTGAAACTCTAGCAGAGACAAACGGTCCTTCGTCATCCTGACATTGAATCCATTGAATACTGTCCAGTTTAATGCAGCAGATGGAGTAAGGTTTTGGGAAGTGATATCTCCTTGCACAAAGGCAGTAGGATTATCAAGGTTAGTAGTGCTAGTTCCGCCAGTTAGGTTGAGATTAATGGTAGGGAAAATGCCAGCCTGCCCCCAACTATTGTTTCTGACGGCAATATCTTCATTCTTTTTTGAGATCTGAATGTCAAAATTATTTTCCAAGCCAATTTTAATCGCATCTGCTAGAGAAAGTGATTCTTGTCCAGACAAAAGTTGACTACTCAGCAGTAATCCGATGATAAGTATTTTCTTCATTGTTAGTACTAAACTTACGCCAGTCGTTTTCCTTCAATAATTGCCGGTTCAACATCTTCCTTAGTGGGTTTCAGGTCTCTTAAACTCTCTGCACTAAATGCATTAGTGATCATTCTAAAATACCAGATGAGGTAAACACGAATGTCGTTAAAGCAAAGGATCATTACAGGGAAGAAAAACAGGATGAAAAATGTCCCAAACAAAACTCCATATGCCAAGGCGATTGCCATTGGAATTAAGAATTGAGCCTGAAAACTTGTTTCCAGAATAAGTGGAAATAAACCAGCAACAGTTGTTAAAGAGGTCAGTAAGATTGCTCTAAACCTTGCAGTTCCCGCATCGTGGGCCGCTTGTTTGATTTCCAGACCGCTCCTCAAATTGCGATTGAAACGGTCCAACATGACTACCGCATCGTTGATTACTACTCCGGAAAGTGCCAGCAAACCCTGAAAACTGGCCATTGAAACAAGTGCATCGTGAAACAGATGCCCAAAAATGCCACATGCCCAACCGATTGGTAAGAGAAATAGGATAAGAAAGGTTTGATAGACCGATCTGAAATTAAGAGTTATCAGGATGACCATCAGTATGAATATTGGAATAAATACCTTACCAAATGAGTCAAATTCCTTTTGTCTACGGCTTGATTGACCTTCCAGGGTATATTCCATTCCCGGATATTTAGCCAAAATGCCAGGAAGTATATCAGCTTGGACCTTTTTAATAATAGGAGGAACAGGGGTTTTTACATTGGCCATTTCGGCCTCGACGCGAATCTCCCTTTTCCCATTGAAGTGATTGATCTTAATTACACCACGTTTGATGTTGTAGTCTGCAAGCTCATCTAGTGGATACTCTGCACCACCGGGCATTTTTATCTTCATGGATTCTAACTGGGCTATACTTAACCGATCTGATTGAGGATATCTAACCCAAACCCTTACTTCATCTGTTCCGTCTTGTAGCCTTTGTACTTCCTCACCAAAAAACCCTTGTCTGATCTGCTTTGTAATCTCCTGATGGGTAAGTCCAAGGAAATAGGCGAGGGGCTTCAGCTCAAGCTCCAGTTCTCTCTGTCCTAAAGAAGAGTTGTCTTGTATATCTTTTAAATCAGGCAATCTGCCCAGTGCTTCTTTTAATTCAACTTTTGCCTTATCCAAATCGTCAATCTGCCGACTCTTCAGAGAGACAGATACAGGGCGACCCCAATAATTGGCGCTGCCAATCGTGAATTGGTCGGCTTCCGGGACATCACCTATTTTTTTGCTGATTCTGTTAGAAATGTCGAAACTGGAAAGCCCGTATTTATCAAGATTGTCAATATTGATATTTAAGTTACCTACATGAGAGCCTGTTGTTTGTCGGTCTGACAGTGCACCGATTGACATGTCCACGGTTGTAATCACAGAATCAGGCATATTCTTCTCCTTCCTCATTTCTTCATGAACTTCCCAGACCTGGTCCTGAAATTTTCTTAGATAGTTTTCAACAATATTCTCTCTTACCCCGGGTTTCATCGACAGATTAATACTAATGTCGTTGGCGGGTGGCCGTGAAAAGAAAGTCCATTTAATGATACCACCTTGAACTAACCCCCAAACGATCATAATGAATACGAATGGCACTGAAAAAGATACCCACTTCCAGTCAATGAGGAACTTTAGACAAGGACCATAAAGGTTGAACCTCAAGTAGTTGATAGTGCGATCCATTCCTTGTCTGAATTTGCTATACGCATCGTTACCGGTTCTCCTGGAAAGCATCTTCCTGCTGGCTAAGTGTGATGGGAGAATAAGGAAAGCTTCTATCAAAGAAATGGCCAGACAGAACATAACAACCAAAGCCATTTCTTCAGTAAACCCATTATTGTCTAAAAATATGAGAGGTAGAAAGGCCACGATTGTAGTACTTACAGAGGTGAATACCGATGGAATCATTTCCAGTGTACCCTCAATTGCCGCTTCTTTGGGCTCCTTGCCATCTTGAAAATGAGTGTAAATATTTTCTGCAATTACAATACCATCATCAACCAGAATTCCGACCACAAGCAACATTCCGGTCAGGCTTAACATGTTGATGGTAATACCTGCGAGATCCCCCAAAATGAACATGCCAAAGAAGGAGATGGGTATGCCAAGTGCTACCCAGAAAGAAAGTCTTAGCGACAAGAAAAGACCCAGAGTTATTAATACAAGAAGAAGCCCTATCCCAAAATTTGATAACAAAAGGTCAATTCGCTCGCTCAGCATGGAATTGAAACTGAAATAGGTAAACAATTTCAAATTACTGGACTTGGCGTTGAAATCACTGACATAATCATCTACAAACCCACTGATTTTCTCGATATCCTCTTCGGGAAGCTTACTAATTACAATACTCACCGCCCTCTCGTTGTTGGAAAAGACCTTGTTGGGGACATCGGCAAATTGTCTTTGGACGTTGGCTACATCTTTCAATAGCAGTTTAGTGCCATCGGCATTGGCCCGGATTACAATTTCTTCTATGATGGAGGGGTCAAACTCTTTGGCATTGGCTCTTATTCGTATTTCCTCGTTTTCTGTTTTTATAGATCCACCGGATACATCTCGGTTATTATTTCGAACTGCGGCGGCTACGGCATCGAATGTTATTCCAAATCGCGACAAATCATCTTCGGAAACTTCTATACTGATTTCGAGGTTGGGGAATCCGGATAGTCGCACCTGACTGATAATTCCGGAGTTTAAAAAATCATCCTCTACTAATTCAGCTGCTTCTTTGAGATCCATTAGGCTCACATTACCTTTTAGACCCATGTAAGTCACCATGGTAGTTGATTTTTGCTTAAAGACAATTGGTTTTTCAGCAGCTACCGGAAATGAATTGATTTGATCTACGGCATTCTTGACTTCTGTAGTCAGTTCGTCAAGGTTATAGCCTTCACGAGCAACAATATTAATGGAAGAAGAATTTTCTGAAGAAACTGAGGAAACCTCATCAATTCCCTCAAGTCCTTTAATGGCCTCTTCAATTTTAATGGTGAGACCTTCTTCCATTTCCTCGGGAGAGGCACCCGGGTAATTTACTGATACAGTTATTCGATTGGGATCTCTCTCAGGAAAGAATGATTTCTTCAGTTTAGCGTAATAGGTACCAAATCCACCGGCTAGTGCGATAAAGATGATTACATTGGCCCAGATGGGATATTTTACAAAAAAAGTTACTAGAGGTCTCATATCTTATCCTTTGCTAATGGTTATAGTTGCCTTCTGGTTGGAGTGTCCTCCACTGTACCCTGTTCACTGATAGTGACCTTCATATTATTGGAGGCATTTGCCGGTGCATCAACTACCAATAAATCTCCAGGATTTAGGCCACTCACTATGGCGTTCTCGCCATTTACTTTTTGAACAATGATTTTTCTGGTTCGCAAGACGTCATTTTCAACTATAAATACTTCGTCTTTATTTTGAATGACACTTCGTGGGATAGACATGGCTTCTTTAACAACTTTGCCAGGTATTTTAGTTTTCAAATAGAGGCCGTCATAGATATCTCCTTTTGCAGTATTTTCAACAGAAATGTATGCGTTAACTGATTGCGTACCTGGATCTACCAAACCAGCAAGTCTAATGACCTTTCCTTTGAGAGTTTTGCCGTTCTGCCCAATAACTTCGACTCTTTTGCCAATTTCTAAAAAGGCAATGTCCCTCAATTCAATCGGAATTTGGATCTCCATGTTGTCTGTTCTGATGATGGTTCCTATTTGTGTACCAGGGCTGACAATAGAGCCAACCTGAACATTGACTATAGAGATATTTCCTGTATAAGGGGCATAAACACTATATTTCTTAAGGTTCTCTTCGAGGCTCTTAATATTATAAAATTCACCAAGGATGTTTTTAGTGGCAAGGAAGGTCTTCTCCTTTGAACTTTTTGCTTTAGGAAGAGCGGGCAGAGGACTTTCCAGGTCGATAGCATCAAAATATTGCTGCCAATCAGCATAGGTGTCGGAGAAGTCAATTCTTAAATCGGGTAGGATTGAAGCCAATAGATTTAGAAAGGTGCTTTTTCGCGCCTGTAAAGTGAGTCGCTGTTCAGTACTATGGATCTTAAATAGTAATTGACCACGGGTGAAGTTTTGACCAGCTTTTAAAGGTTGACTACCAGCCAAAAGTCTTCCACCGACTTCGGCTGTTAGATTTAATTGATGAGAGGATACGACCCGACCGTATGCTTCCACTTCTGTTTCGATGTCAGTTGGTTTAAACTCAATAGCTCTGACATAGTTGACTACCTCTGGTTTTGGCCTTTCAGGTGGTGTCTCCTTTTGAGAAGACAAAAACC
>JAJCYL010000574.1 GCA_029262955.1 Cytophagales bacterium
AAACATTCAAACACCTACGCTTGTGATGGTCGGCCTCTCTGATTTGAGAACGCCTCTATCAGAAGCTAAACAGCTCTATCATGCGCTTAAAGTGAGAAAAATTGAGACGGCACTAGTTCAAATACCAGGCTCATATCACAATATATCGACCAGACCTAGTCAACTGATAACTAAGACAGATCATATTCTGGCATGGTTTAGAGTGTATCGTAAATAATTTGTAGGGTTTACTCCCTAACGTCTTTCTGGAATTTGCCTTTTACCATTTTACCAAGATAAACGACAACGTATGTGGCTTTGTACTTTTCAGTAGCCATCTCTATTTCAGGGTATGTATCACGACGTATTTTAATTCCGCTGTTGGCGCCGGTCCGTCGTAACTCAATATAGTATCCTTCTTTAAGTTTTACCGGTGCTGTTAGTGGTCTTCCCATTTGACTTAATCTTATCGTTTTAAAGGTTTGAGGAGAATCTGCAAAATGCAGTTTGGGATAGAAAGCTATCTGTGGTCCTCAAATCAGGTGCAAAGGTAACAAAAATGACTCAGAAATTTGACGGTTGAATTGAAAATACTGCATTATCAAACAAACTGCCATAGCAAAATGTCTGTAAGACATCACTTCAGTGTTTTAGAGTGCCACCGTACGTAGCATTTAGTATGAGAAGATCTTTATAAACACCAATTATCCATTAAGTTTATCAATTGATAAAAATGATTGATGCCAAAGCAAGACTCTAAAGACCTCAAAGAAATCCATGATTTATTTGCAAATCAAGGGTACATAGCGGATCGTCCGGTAACCATGTCAGTATACCTGGCCATGAAATTGGGTAAGCCGTTATTAGTTGAAGGACCAGCTGGAGTTGGCAAGACAGAAATTGCCAAAGTGCTTGCAGCTTCCATGTCAACCAGTTTGATACGTCTTCAATGTTATGAAGGGCTTGATGCTTCACATGCACTTTATGAGTGGAATTATCAGCATCAATTGCTGCATCTCAAGCTCCATGAGGGCGATCAAGAGAAGCGCAAGATAGAAACTGAAATCTTTTCAGATAGATTTTTACTCAAGCGTCCTCTGCTACAGGCAATAACTGCAGAAAAAAGCACTGTTTTATTAATTGATGAAGTAGATAGAGCAGATGAAGAGTTTGAAAGCTTTCTATTGGAGCTATTGTCAGATTGGCAAATATCGATCCCTGAAATCGGTACCATTAAGGCCACCAGTGTGCCACAGGTTGTTTTAACTGGCAATAGAACGAGGGAATTATCGGAGGCGCTTCGCAGACGATGTCTCTATGTTTGGATTGATTATCCATCATTTGATAAGGAATTAGCTATTGTACAGTCCAAGACACCGGGAATTGACGACCAATTAGCACTGCAGATTTGCCGCTTTATGCAGGAACTAAGACAACTTAAACTGGATAAGACTCCTGGAGTAGCGGAAACTTTAGATTGGGCTAAAGCACTGGTTACTATGCATTTAGATTTCCTTGACAAGGCAATTGTTGAAGATACTTTGGGGATTGTTTTGAAAGATTGGCAGGACATTCGACATGCAACAGACTCACTTTCAGAGCTTTTTGAGAAAACCGGGATCAGCTCAAAAATTGGATAGTGGATTCCGAGCTCATAAACCGACAAACTCAGTTATCAGGTAACATTGTGATGCTTTGCCGATTCCTCAGGGATCAGGGGTATTTGGTTGGTGTCAAAGAAGAGGCTGAGATATTAAACTTACTGGATTATGAAATCATCAAGGACCGTCACAATATGAGATTGGCACTCAAAGTGGCTGTGGCTAAAAATGAATTTCAATTCAAGCATTTCGACGATGACTTTGATGAGTTCTGGAATCAACTGGCAAAAGGGGTGGATTCAAAAATTAAGCATCAAGCCAACCGCACTCCCAAAAAACAAAATGACAAGACACCTTCACTGGACGCTTTAAAAAGCTGGCTATATAATCAGGAAACAACTGAGGAGTTAAGTATCGCCAGATTCAGTCCATTGGAGACATTGACAAAAAAGGACTTTTCGTCAATGGATGAGGAAGAATTGCGACTTATAAGTCAGCTTCTTAAGCGTATAACCAGGCAAATGGCAAACCAAAAAAGCCGGTTAAGAGTAAGGAGCAAGAAAAAACTTCAGGTAGATCTAAGGCAGACCATCCGAGCCAATATGAGAGCAGGAGGTGATTTACAGTACATCCGTTACAGTCAGAAGAAGGAGAAGAGACTCAAATTGGTAATCATCGCTGATGTCAGTAAGTCCATGGAGCTTTATAGCCGTTTTTTCATTCATTTAATCTATGCGTTTCAAAATGCCTATGACCGCATAAATACCTGGGTGTTTAGCACGGCTGTTCATAATGTTTCATCCTTACTGAATAATTATGAGTTTGAGCAAGCATATAAATTAATCGCCGAAAGGGTTCCTCAATGGTCTGGAGGGACCAAAACGGGTGCCTGTCTTGAGATGTTTAATCAGCAACGACGAGGTTGGACAATAGATAAAAAAACTATTGTCTTTATTATTAGTGATGGATGGGATACTGGTGAGCCTGATGTGCTTTCCCACGAAATGTCGGTCATACATAAACGATCGAGAAAGGTAATCTGGTTAAACCCTCTGGCTGGTAATCCCAATTTTAGCCCTGAAGTGAGTGGCTTAAAGGCCGCTCTACCATATATTGATGCGCATATACCTTGCCATAATCTGGAAAGTTTGAAGAATGCAATGTCGTATATGAAGCATCGTCGTAGAAAACTTACAAGATGAGCTTCTGAATGAAGTCCTAATGTAAAATCCAGACAATATGCAACCCTTCTTGCTAATGTCATTGATAAACTAATGCTTAATTCCTATATTGAAATTCTGCCTAATTGATAACAGAATTTTAATGGATATAATAGGAAGTCATTCTATCAACAAGTCACCTGAAGCCATATGGTCTCACCTGAACAATCCTGAAGTGCTTGCCCGAATAACACCAGGTTTAACAGCACTTGATGTCATAGGAGAGGATCGATTCAAAGCAATTTCTGTAATTAAAATTGGTCCGGTTAAAGCCAGCTTCGAAGGAGTTCTGGAAATGAAGGATAAAGTTGACAATCAAAAGATGACCGTTGCTATCAAACAGGATAGTAAAATTGGAAATGTCAATGCTGAGATTGAGATGACGCTTGTGAAAGAAAATGACAAAACTGTGATCAACTACAAAGGGGAGGCAAAAATGGCAGGAAAGTTAGCTACAATGGGACAGAGAATCGTGGGTAGTGTGGTAAGCAGCCTGTCTAAACAATTTTTTGTAAACCTGGAAAACGAATTTAAAACCAATAATTAACCTGTTTAAGTATGGAGATAACAATTAACGTCAATGGACAATCACACACCAGTGATGCTGAGCCGATGACCTCACTTGCCACCTATTTACGTGAGCAGTTGAGATTGACAGGCACCCACATTGGATGTGATACCACGAGTTGCGGGGCTTGCACCGTATTGCTTGATGGTAAAGCTGTAAAGTCATGTACTGTTCTGGCCGTACAGGCTTCAGGTAAGGAGGTTATTACAATTGAAGGCATGGAGAAAGACGGTAAGCTTCATCCTATTCAAGAGGCATTTCGAGAAAACCACGGCTTGCAATGTGGATTTTGCACACCAGGCATGGTGATGACTGCTGCCGATATCCTGAAAAATAATCCCAATCCTTCTGAAAGTGAAATTAGACATGGCCTGGAAGGTAATTTTTGCAGATGTACAGGCTACCACAATATTGTTAAATCCATTCAGCATGCTGCTGGTAACCTAAAATGATTGCA
>JAJCYL010000575.1 GCA_029262955.1 Cytophagales bacterium
TTAGCTTCTCTCCATTAATATTTAGATCACCATCGGTGGTAATCACTGTAGCTTCATTAGCCCCTGTCCTCCATACTTTTCCATAAGGTTCCAGGTTCCCAAATATCTCACGACCCTTGACCGCTGGAGAGCTATAGTCAATAGTCACATTCACTCCCGATATGGAGGCAGTAGTAGTTCGAGGTGGGCTTGGCCTCTGTGAGCGATCCTCACTTCCCTCCTCTTCCTCTTCTGTATATTCTTCGGTCTCTGAAGATATTTCCGAGGTCGTAGCCTTTGGCCCACAAGAACCAATCACTAACATTGAGCCTATTATGAAAAGGAAATAATGATGCTTCATCTTTTTTTGAGATTTAAAACGTGCTAACTACAAATGTGTTACAATTACAATTTCTACCATAATGATATGGCAAGATTTGGTAATAATTCAATACCCCATAAGAATAATACTCCAAGGAAGATATAAAGTTGTTGATTACCGATTGATTAGAGAATTAAGAATCACTTTGTTGATCGAAGTTGAACGAAGGATAGTTCATAATCGGTCAGGTGTTGGGAAATCCATTTGATTTAAATCATTGATTATCAGTCTGTTGTGAGGCAGGTATATTTTTTGTGGTAAAACTTTATAGCTTATTGATTGTTAAACTTAAATATCACCGATAATGAGTGTAATTGGCATTGAAATCCCCAAAATGGAGGGCGAACAGGAAATTGAAGTTGAAGTAAAAATTAACGGGATAAAAAAGCAGTTTTATTACAGAGTCGAAATTTTCTTCTGGGAGGAATGCCCTTTCCCAACGGAAGACAGAGTGGAATGTATCCGTAACTTGATTTCGAGTTATGACTCTGAATGGGACCTTGCCCATATCGGCATGCCCAACGATGACTATATCCCCATTACATTTAAAAAGAAGAGAAGTCAAATTTAGCCTGATGCTCGGTCCCAATAGGTAAACCTCCAAACCAATCCTATTCTTCCGTTTAAAATATTACGACAAAGACCTTTGGTTCTTTACTTTTGCTCCTTATTAAATTATTATTCAATTGTAAAGTAATGAAAGGACTACCTGTCATATTCAGCCTCATTGTAATCTCATCTATTACAGTCTCAGCGCAGTGTGAAAAGTGTGGCATGCTTGCAAGTGAGGAGTATGATTTTTGCTTTGCTGATGATCAATTCGATAATATTTGTGCCCAGTTCGGAATAAATCAACCAAATTTCCTGATCAAGTCCGGCAAGAAGCCCCGTCCAATCCCAATCAATAAAGACTATAGCCTCAATTATTTATTGAATATTTCCAGGGATAAGAAGTTGAAAATCACTGCCTACGAAGTGTTGTTTATAGAAAGGGCATTGAAAGGCTGGGAAATTGAACAACGTAAATTCGGTCATACCTATACCAGCAGTGGTTTAGGTTACAGAATTATCTCCGAAGGCACCGGCAAAATCCCCCAAACGGGGGAACGGGTAAGCGTTCACTACACTGGTTTTTTGGAGGATGGTACCAAATTTGACAGCTCATACGATCGCAATAAACCATTTAGCTTCAGTCTGGGGTCTGGTCAGGTAATAGGTGGCTGGGAAGAGGGCTTTGCTCTACTTAAGAAAGGTTCTAAAGCGCTCCTTAGAATTCCTCCTGGTCTTGGTTATGGGGCGAGAAAAGTTGGGTCGATCCCGGCCAATTCAATACTATATTTCGAAATTGAGCTGCTCCAGGAATAGTCTTTTCTCTCCTGCCTATCTCAGTATATCTCTTGGGTTACTGGCATTTTCGCTACAGCTATCCTCTGAAGTATTAGCGCAACAACATCAGGTTAAAGACTACACCTTATACGATAAACAAACAATTCTTGATAGCTTGCGATTGCTCTATCCTAAGCAGGTGACTCCCTCTGAAGTGCTACACGAATTACCGGCACTACTGGCACTTGGCCATTATCCTCAACTAGCAAATAATTCGATTAAAATTAAGTATAAGAAAAACGTCCGATATCCAATTACTGCAAGCTATGCTTTCACCAATGTTTTCAGGTTTAGAAAAAAGCATAAATATATTCTGCTCATCAAACCAGGGTCATTTGTGGACAGAATAAATCTCAATCAGCAAGTGGCCTTAATCGGACACGAAATGGCCCACTTCGTTTACTATAGAAAAAGGCCTGCAATAGGGATGATACCTTGGGCCTTCAGCTATGTGTTTTCAAAAAAATTCAGAAGAAACTTTGAAAGAGAGGCGGACTATTTCGCAATAGATCAGGGTTTAGGTTGGCAGTATTTGGAAATGTCTATCTACCTATCCAAAACAGAAGTGGTTGACTACATCCGAAAAACTGGTCTTTATGGCTACTAAAAGTTGTAAGGATTATTTGGATATCATTTTTTTCACAGCAATTTTTCTATCTTTGCGGTCCCATTCGATTGACTGGGCCTCATAACATATGAGATATGTTTAACTAAAACGTTCAACCTCCTTTGGCTCAACTGGTTGAAACGGATGATGAGCCGCATTGTATAATGGAAAATCAAGAAGAAAAAGAAATTGAGCAGGTAGAAGAAGTAACCTCAAAGTCAACTGACGAACCAACACCAGAAGATTCTAAGAAAGCAGCAGAAGAAAACGCTCCCGAAGCCGCTGTGGAAAGCACAATCGAAGAACCTATAGCCGAAGAAGTTGTTGCAGAGCAGCCTGAAGAAGTTGTTGCGGAGAAGACTGAAGAAGTAGTTGCAGAGAAGACTGAAGAAGTAGTTGCAGAGCAGCCTGAAGAAGTAGTTGCAGAGCAATCCGAAGAAGTAGTTGCAGAACAGCCTGAAGAGGTATCGGTCGATGAACCAAGTGAAATAACTGAGGAAGGACCTGTTGAAGTAACCGCTGAGGCGACTGAAGA
>JAJCYL010000576.1 GCA_029262955.1 Cytophagales bacterium
CAATGGAAAAGTCGCTAACTGAGCTGCGATAGACACGCATGTGATTTCCCAACCTTTATTGATAATCCAATAATTTGGTGACCACTGCTGATACAGTTTTGGCTGAAGAAAAACTATCCCAAAAACAGCCAGATAGGACAATTGGAAACCAACTTCATAGATTATAAAAGGATTTATTAACAATAGTACAAATGCTGATAATGCCAGGGAATTATAAATATTCCTTTGTCTCTTAAACATTTTCCCGATGATGAAAACAGAAAACATAACAACCGCCCTTTGAACAGAGGGTGAAAATCCGGTTATCAAGGCATAGGACCAAAGTGCTCCCAATGAAAATATACCTGTTAGTAATTCCCCATATTTTCTATTACGTATAGGCCTGAATGCGAACAGTATAAATAGATATAGAATGCCAACATGAAGGCCCGAAACTGCCAAAACATGCATGGCTCCGGATGCTGCGTATGCTCTTTTGATGTCATTATCCAGGCCATCTTTAACTCCCAGGATGAGGGCTCTTGCAATAGCCAGTTCTCGTTCATTTGAAATGGCGGTTTTGAGGTATAATTCGCATTTTTCTCTAATCTCCAAAGACAATTGAACTATTGAATTGGGCGGCAGGTTGTGAACAAATTTTACCTCTTCGTACTCCACGAAGTCTTGCAATAAGATTTGTTTATTCCTCAAAAAGGACGCGAAATTGAATTCTCCGGGATTTGAGGGTGGCTGGATTCGATTCAATCTGCTTTGAACGAGGACGACATCACCATATTTGAGGCTATAATTATGTACAGTATCTCTTTTTACATAAAAGAGTACTTTCCCCTGTGCTGGTATTATTGAATCTGATAAAATATAATTCTCCAACTCCAGAATAGCACGATCATAGCTCTCAGTATTTTCAATGGATGAGCTAATAACTCCTTTGTATCCAATAACACCATCAATGGACTCAGTCTCAGGCTGATAGTGAAGAGCATACATGTAGCCAAAGAGACCTATAACTAGGATTCCCAAATTTCCTGCAATTAACCTATACCTAGAGAGGCCAAAGCGATTCAAGCAAAAAGTGAGTAATAGGTATATACTAGCGATTGTGACAACCGATAAAACCAATTCCGGAATATCAAAAGTCAAATGTTTCGATAAAAGGATCCCAACACTGAAAGCCACAGTGATTCGAACAAATGGAAAAGGAGACCAGAAATTCATTTTATTCTCCCAGATGGAAAACTCTTTACTTACTATCCTTATTCTTAGAATTGTAAGCTTTTACGATTGATTTGACCAGTTTATGCCTTACTACGTCGCTCTCATCAAGCTCAATGAAGGAAATACCTTCTACCCCTTTCAATACTTTTGTAGCATCAATTAGGCCTGAAGATTGGTTATTGGGCAGATCTATTTGAGTACGATCTCCATTGACAATAACCTTGGAGTCAGGACCCATGCGAGTAAGGAACATTTTAATCTGCATTGGAGTGGTATTCTGTGCCTCATCCAGTAGCACAAAAGCATTGTTTAAGGTACGTCCTCTCATATAAGCCAAAGGAGCAATTTCTATGACCGAATTCTCCTGATAGTACCTCAATTTCTCACTTGGAATCATGTCGCCAAGTGCATCATATATAGGCCTTAGGTATGGGTCGATTTTCTCTTTCAGGTCTCCTGGTAAGAATCCCAGATTCTCACCAGCCTCTACCGCAGGCCTTGTAATGATGATCTTTTTTACTTCTTTATTTTTTAGTGCCTTTACGGCAAGAGCAACTGAAATGTAAGTTTTACCAGTTCCTGCCGGACCAATAGCGAATACCAGGTCGTTTTCATTAACTGCATCGACGAGTATCTTCTGATTAGGAGTTTTGGGAACAATCTTTATCCCCCGATTACCAAAAATTAATACTTCATCCTGACCCTCTTCGATCATCGGCTCATCATCAGTTTGAATTAGGTTCTTCACTTCATCTCTGGTAATCTTACCAAATTTGTTATACCTGTCAATTAATGAATACAGAATTTGATTTATTCTGATAATTTCAGGGCTACTCCCCTGTATTCTAATTTCATTTCCTCTGGAAATGATTTTGCTTTCTGGAAAAGCGGAAGCAATTTCCTTAATATTATCATTGTCTACCCCTAAGAACTCCAATAAGGACACATTTTCGAGGGTAATTACTTTTTCTACCAAACGATTTCTTTTTAAGCGGTTAATACTAACATCAATATATCAAACAACTTGAAAACCTTAAAGCCTCATCAGACTTATCCTTTCGAAATATCTATTTTTACGCCTCAAAATTAAATCTTTTCTACTCTAATGGCCTTAATCACTTTCACGTCCGATTTTGGAAAGGAAGATCACTATGCTGCGGCCGTTAAAGCCCGTATTTTAAAAGTCAATCCAAATATTCAGATTATTGATATTAGTCACGAGGTTGAGCCTTTTAATTTATCTCATGGTGCTTATGTCATTAAATCAGCATTCAGAGAATTTCCTGTCGGTACTGTGCATCTAATTGCTGTGGATACTTTTATGAGAAAGTGGGGAGCAGTAGCAATGAAGCTCGAGGAGCACTACTTCGTAGGCCCTGACAACGGTATTCTAAGCTTAATTAGTAATGAGAGGCCTTCCATAGTTGTTGACACCAACAAACTCAAGAATCTACAAACCACTTTTCCGGCGAAAGACCTTTACGCAGGCATAGCGGCAAACCTGGCAAGCAACAAGAGCATCCAGGACCTTGGTCCGCTCAAAGAGGACTGGACCCAATTACTTAATCGACAAATTAAAGCTACAAAATCATTAATTGCCGGTAATGTGATACGGGTGGATACTTATGGTAATTTGATTACTAATATTCCAAAACATGAATTTGAGAATATTCTCAAACTCAATGGTAATAATAACTTCGAAATAAAGCTTGGGCGTGAAAAAATGGCTCAACTTCATACTTCTTATCATAATGTCGAGCCAGGTGAATGCTTTTGCATTTTCAACAGCTTGGGCATGTTAGAAATCGGGATTAATAGCGGTAATGCATCCAACCTTTTGGGTTTAACTTTTGACAATCCCGTCAGTATTCACTTTAATCCATAGAGAAATGTTAATAAGAATCGTAAAAATGACGTTTCAAGAAGATAAAGTTGGTCAATTCCTTCAATTATTTGAAGAAACAAAAACCAACATTCGAAAATTTAAAGGATGCTCTCACCTGGAACTATTAAAAGATTTCAATGCCTCAAATATATTTTTCACTTATAGCTATTGGGATGATGAGTCATGTCTGGACGAATATCGCAATTCAGATTTATTCGAAGAAGTTTGGGGTAATACTAAAAAGCTTTTCGCTGATAAGCCATTGGCTTTTTCTGCCAAACAATTCATTACAGTAAGTTAGTAAAGTGTACTTCACCAGGGTTGAATTATTGAAGACCTTGATTTATGTTTGCACCCCTTTACACAATCTCAATGCCCAGGTGGCGGAATTGGTAGACGCGTTGGTCTCAAACACCAATGATAGCAATATCGTGCCGGTTCGATCCCGGCCCTGGGTACTGAAAGTCCTCCAAGTAGGAGGGCTTTTCTTTTTAGCCCTCTTCAAATTCCATTATAATACTTGGGACCAAATTCATCTAATTCTTTTCGCAAGTCTTTAAGTTGTTCAGACTGATCCTTATCAACATTTTTATCAATAAGTTTAATAAGGTCGTCTTTGGCTTCATTCAAATTTGTGGAAAATTTAACCAGACGTTCCTTTTTCATTACTGCACTCTTGGTAACAAAGTAGATGAAAAAGTTTGATACAATTACAGCAACAACTAAAGCCCTATAGTTGGCCCATATCTCGAAATACATCAAAATGGGGATCAAGATCATAAAAAGAGCCACTGGGATCAATACAGAATAAAGTATCAATTTCGTTATTTGGACCTCTTTTTTAAACTGCAATTGAACAACAATGCCGGTATTGCAGATCCAGGTAAAAAGCAAAAGTGTCAGATAAATAAATAATTTGTCCTCAAAATCAATGCCTAGTACCAGATCCTTGTTGTATATGAAATCTTCATATAGCGTCCTTGGTCGGGTTAGCGTATCGAGAGGATGCTGAAATTGTTGGAGAGCATCCGCAATTTTCAAGGGGTCTTTCATAAAAGTTCACTTAGAAATGCTAAGTTAAGATGAATTTTCGACCTCATTAACATTGAAAAAAGTCTTTACCGGTCTTGATAGATTAGTTTCTCCAGAAGTGACGAAGACTATCTGTGGCAACATTGGGTACCTGTGTCATGCCCCATCTGTTGACAGAAATTTGACGCACGGAATTGATATCCTAAAAAAGATATTTGGTGAAAGGTTTAAAAAGATATTTTCTCCTCAACACGGACTATTTGGGGACCTTCAGGATAATATGATAGAATCCGATCATTTCTTCCACCCACATTATAAGCTTCCAGTCTATAGCCTTTATTCGGAAACACGTCAGCCGACTGATGAAATGTTGGAGGGTTTGGATCATATTATCATAGACCTCCAGGATGTAGGTACCCGGGTATATACTTACATCTGGACAATGGTCCTAACTATGGAGGCGGCGGGGCGTAACGGCGTGGAGGTAATCGTACTGGACAGACCTAATCCTATAAATGGTTCGGC
>JAJCYL010000577.1 GCA_029262955.1 Cytophagales bacterium
ACCAGTCGTTTTGATTCCAATGGCGATAAAATCAAACTATCAGCTGATGGAAAAGCAAACATCCTCCAAAATATTCAACTGGACCTTAAATATGGCTTTCTTGAAATGTTACAATTGAATATCGCCTTGAATCACACTACCAATATTCAGAGAGAGCAACCCATCAACATTATTACAAGCCCTTTAGTCGACATCACCGAAACAAGAAGATTGAATGGTTTAGAGGATTTGTTCATAGGCGTAGATTTTCTCGTTCCGTGGAAGACACGTCAAATGGATCTCGTCTTTTCCGGGGGCGTAACCTTACCAACGGCAAACAATGAGCCAGATCGGCCTTCGCATAGCTATGATGACAGTAATGGGTTCGTAGATATCGATTACGTCTTTAATGAGAATAGAGGGCTAGGGGTGATCAAAGGTGTGCTTGGCACCCAGTTTAAATACCGGCTGAAGGACCTGGCTTTTTCGGCTCTTATTAATTACGGTTTTCCAATAGATGAAAGCGAAAGCATAATTTGGGATCATCGGCTTGATGCGTCAAATGATTTCGAATATGCGTCAAACTCATACGACATTAGTCCAACTGATACCTACCTGGTAAGAATTGAAGTCGAGTACCAACTTTACCCCTGGATTGACCTATTTCTGGACATTGAGCAATTTGGAACTTCAGGTGGCTGGTCAGAAGCTTCGGGCAGTCGGTTAGCTATACCCGAAGAGCAATTGACTTTTATCAATCCGGGAATCGAGTTGTTATTGACATCAAAATTCTGGTTACGGCAAAGAATCATATTGGCCATTTCCGGTGAAAATGCCTTTAGCCCTTTTAGCGTACAAACGGCATTGATTTATAATTTATTCCCATTCTGAATATGAAAAAATACGCACCTCTCCTATTCGGTTTCCTTTTGATGTATTCTTCCATATATGGACAAACAGAACAACAGCTTCTTCCAGTTGAACTCAAACAACAAACCTTAATCACCCAGCCGGTCACACTCTATAAAGGTTTTATCAGAGCCGGAATAAGTGCCAATTACCTTTTTCTTGATAAAGTGTTTAATGAGGATGGAGATAGGGAGTCTATATCTAATTCATTTGGCAAAATCTGGACGCTACAAGCAGTCTTTCAATATGGCTTAACAGATAGATTGCAACTTTCTGCCGCCATTCCCTACACTAATAGAACTCTATTTCTCTCTTTTTTGGCAGATTTACCAATTACCGGAACAACCGAACAAATTAAATTTGAGAGATCAGGTAAAGGAATTGGTGACATTGATTTAGGAGCAACCTATCAGTTGATCACCGCTACTACCACCCGACCAGCTGTAGCTCTAAGAGGAACAATTTTTTTACCTACAGGTCAGAAAAACCCCACAAATATTGTCAGTCCCGAAGAATTTGATTTTCCTACTGGCGGGGGTCACCTGGCATCGGAATTAAGTGTCGAGTTAAGAAAAACTAAATACCCTTTCTTATTTAGTGGAACTGTAGCCTATAAATACAATTTTGAGGGAAACAAAGTTTTTGAAGTGGGCCAACCTGAACAAAACTTCCAAAACGGAGGTCTCTTCTCTATCGGAGGTCTGGTTGGATACCATGTCAATGAATGGATGGCCATCATCAACGATGTGACCTATTTTAACATTGCCAAAGGAAAAATTGAAGGGACATTAGTTGATGAAGAAGCCGCATGGGTAATGGAATATATTCCACGACTTACTTTCCAAATAAAGCAACTTCGGATTAATCAGGCCTTGTCCTTCCCAATAATTGGCAAATTGAGCGGAGCAGATCCAAGTTATTTTCTAATAGTTCAATATGTCTTCTAATTAAAGCTTATGTCAAGAAGATTTTTCTACACCCCTCTTTACTTACTTCTGTTCTGCTGCACTCTCTTTTACAAGTGCCAAACATCTTCGATTAGCGCAACCCAGAACATTCAATTAGGTGATGCCATGAATAACCAAAATAGGTATGACGAGGCCATCAAGTATTACGAAGACTATGTCGCCTTGAGTCCCACTTTGGGTGTGTATAGGAATTATCAACTTGAAAGTGAGGTCTATCGCAAACTGGCACATGCCTACAGTACAAAGGGCAAATACAAAACATCGCTGGATTACCTTCAGAAAGCTCTTAAATTGGATCAGGAGGTCAATAAGGAAGAACTAAAAATCATTGAGGATCTGCGTCTCCTTGGTACAGTAAAGACGTACCTGGGTGAATATTCTGAAGCTACCGGCTTTCTTAATCAGTCCCTTGAGCGGACAGATGGAATGGAGAGCAGTGTGAAGGAAAGTCGCAGAATGACTGTAGCAGATACTCATCTCTCCCTGGCACATGTGGAAACTGTTCTGGGTAATTTTGAGAATGCCTTAAATCACGTAGAAACTGCCCTCTCGATTTATGAGCGCTTACCCAATGAGAATGTTGGCAAGATTGAAGCCAATCTTTTAAAAGGCAACATTCTGATTGCTCAAAATTATATTGATGAGGGTCTGAATTATATTGAAATATCAACTGGTCTGGCTAAAACAGAGCGGTTGAATGTTTCACGGCAATTGCAATCCCGGGGAGAAGCTTTCAAGCTTAAAGGTGAATTGGAAAACAGTTTAAAGGCAAAATTAGGATCGCTTGAAGAGGCCAGGTCTTCAAATATTACGCCCCAAATAATATGGGCAACTTTAAGAGTTGGGGATGGTTACCGTGATCTTGGTGATGTTGAAAGAGCCAATCAATACTATCTCGAAGGTCTCAATCTTCAAAATCAAAGCGCTGTTGATACTTCGGGTCTCCTGCCATCTCTTCAAATGCGAATGGGAGAAATCGAGCAAGCCAGAAGTTTTTGGAGTCGGTCAGGTTCTAAATTGGGTAGTGCCATTGCCAATTTAAAACTAGGGGAAAGTCAATTGGCCGAAGGCAATATTGAGGAATCTTTCCAATATTTTGATGAAGCATCAACACTTTTCACCGAGATTGGAAGTGATGAAGGCTTAGCCAAAGCGAATATCGGGCTCAGTCATAGCCTTATCAATCAAGGTGATGTAAATCAAGCATTGAAAATTCTAAACGAGGCATTGGATATCTCTCTGCAACCGGATACCCACTGGCAAGTTTGGTTTCAAAAAGGATCAACCTTTGAGAATTCCAATAACCAGGACAGCTCCATTAACGCCTATTTGAAATCAATTGAGATCATCGAACAAATTCGTGGGTCACTCACTATTGAAGAGTTCCGAAGTTCTTATTTCCAGGATAAAACAATTGTCTATGATCGATTGATCAATGTTCTTTTTAAAAAGGGTGGAAGTTTTAACTATTTGGACGACGAATTTCCTGCCTCCCATTTAGCCTTTATTATAAACGAAAAAGCCAGGTCCAGAACTTTTCTGGATATTATAGGCAATAAGAAATTAAATCCAAAAAGCTCGGAAGACGCTCCGTATATGGAGGATGAACAGGCTCTCCGTTTAAAAATGCAACAATTAAGTCGACAAGTTCAGAGAAGTAATCTGAATAGACAGGATTTGAGCAACCTTAAAAGCGCTCTTGATCAATCTCAAGAAGATTATCAGCTTTTAGTTGAGAAAATAAAATTGCTAAATACGGCATATCAAAGTCTGGTGTCAATAGAGCCACCACCACTTAATAAAATTCAGTCAACCTTAGGTAACAAAACAGCCCTCATAGAATATTGGGTAGGGAATGACAGCATTACGGCCTGGGTAATCGGACAGAGTAAATTAATGCCAGTCAGGTTGACCATTACTAAAGATCAGTTGATCAGGAATGTGGCAGCGCTAAGGAATGCTATCCAATTTCGCATGCAAGACAACATGGAAAAGATCTTAAGCCTGCTTTATGATGAACTAATATACCCGCTTGACGATGCAATTCGTGACTACGACAATATCGGCATCATTCCTCATGGCCCATTACATTTCTTACCATTCCAGGCATTAATCGATGTCAATGATGGAGCGTACTTTGTCTCTAAAAAGAATATATTCTACTCGCCATCAGCGGCCGTCTATTACTACACTCATTTAAAAACAGAAACTAAGGCAAATAATGTCCTAAGCCTTGCATTGGGCAATCATAAAATTGGTGAACATAATGCGCTACCGGGAACCGAATATGAAGTCAATCAAATAGGGCAGTTCTACAACCAGTATACCCCCCGCTACAGGGAAAATAATTCAGAAACCTATTTCAAGTCAGATGCCGAAAATTTTAGTGTCATCCATATTGCTACTCACGGAATTCTATCTGATAATCAGCCATTGTATTCCTATTTATTAATGTCTCCCTCAGAAACCGATGACGGCAGATTAACCGTGGAGGAAATTATGGATTTAAACCTCAGTTCTAAATTAGTGACGCTAAGTGCATGCGAAACCGCTCTTGGTGATCTCAATAGTGGAGACGAGTTGGTTGGGCTAAGTAGGGCATTCCTCTACGCCGGTACCTCCTCAGTAATAGTTAGTCTTTGGACTGTCGACGACATTTCTACCTCAATCCTCATGACTAAATTTCACCAGTTTCTAAATGAGGGTAACAGACCAGCCATTGCACTCTCTATGGCTCAGCGCGAAATGTTGAAAACAGAGTTTCAGCTTTCTGACGGTAGAGGCCGTGCCCTCGAGTGGGATTCAAGCATACAAAAAGTGGTCTCTGAGAAAAACAAATTCAATAAAAGTCCTTATTACTGGGCTCCTTTCATTCTCATTGGTGATATTTTTTAGACACATCTAAATTTATTATTTGGTTGATTGAATAATATCGTTCAACTTTGCTAAAATTTAGATTGAAGTGGGTAAAGTTTTGCCGTATTTGAGTTTGGTATTCGCCATTTGGGTAAGCTCATGTGACAGCCTCCTCCCTGAAGAACCTGAAAGTGAAGAATTACTGGATGGCCCGGTTGAGGGTCTTTCGCCAGAGCAAGAAAGAACTTTTTTGGCAGGAGATATTGCATTCACCGACGAAATATTTACTCCAGCAACTGGTTTGGGTCCAATATTCATTGCTTCTTCGTGCGCTGGCTGTCATGCCGGTGACGGGAAAGGTCATCCCTCAAATGCCCTGACCAGGTTTAGTCAAACAGACAATGGTGTACTGGTTGATAAGTTACTTGATAAAGGTGGTCCGCAGCTACAACACAGGTCAGTTCCAGGATTTACGGCAGAAACTATTCCCAAGGAAGCCAATGGTGTCTCAATTGTCGTGGCCCCGGCGGTTACCGGTCTTGGTTTTTTGGCCGCAGTTAGAGATCAAACGTTGTTAGACCTCGTTGGTCAACAACGCCAAGAAGGGCTGGTAAGTGGTGAGGTGCAATGGGTGGATGCTCCTGATTTTTTTCAGCCACAAACATGGCAAATTCAGAACGAAGGTAGATATATAGGCCGTTTTGGTAAGAAGGCCGCAGCCATTAATATCCTCCAACAAGTTGTCGGTGCCTATAAGCAGGATATGGGAATCACCAGTGATTTTGACACTGAAGACCCCATCAACTTCGGAGTTTCCAGTGACCAAATTGACCCTATTGTCGATCCTGAACTCCCTGCATCCACAGTGAACAATGTAGCCTTTTACATCAGGACACTTAAGCAACCAATACCAAGAAATCAGGGCAACCCGGATGTAATTTCAGGTAAAGCCATCTTTGAAGAAATCAATTGCTCTGCCTGCCATGTTTCGTCGCTTACAACAGGTGTGTCAGATATCCCCCTTTTTAGTGAAGTAGAATTTGCGCCCTATACGGATTTACTCCTACATGATATGGGTCCTGAGTTGGACGACCAGCATGTGGATGGTAATGAAAAAAGCTTCGAATGGCGTACACCCCCACTCTGGGGTCTTGGCCTTGCTCCCAATTCGCAAGGAGGAGATTTCTTTCTTATGCATGACGGAAGAGCTCAAAGTATTGAGGAGGCAATTACCATGCACTCCGGAGAAGCAAAAACCATGGCTGAGGCCTATTCCGGGTTAAACCAAAATGAGAAGGATCAACTAATTAAATTTTTAGAAAACCTCTAATGATCGTTAATCGCCGTACTTTCCTTAAACAAACCACCGCAGGCACATGTGCCTGTTTAGGTGCTTCGGTCGGTCTCACCTCTTGTGCCAGCTATGTCTACGCACCATATGTGATTTTGCAAGGAAAACTGGTAATTAACAAAATTGACTTCGGAGAAAGCAATTATGTGTTGATCAAAGTAGAACGGCTGGCAGAAGCAGTATTTGTCTCAAAAGATACCGAAGGTAATTACACGGCCGTGCTTACTAAATGTACCCATAAGGGTTGCGAAGTGAGACCCAGTGCAAATATTCTTTTATGCCCTTGCCACGGAAGCGAGTACGATTTAGCTGGAAAAGTATTAGAAGGCCCTGCTGAAGAGAACTTGGTGTCATTTAATGTTGAGACTGATGAAGAAAGGATTTATGTCAGTTAGAAGGAAGATAGAGACCCAATCGAGCATGGGTTCAAGCCGACACTCATCCTTTTATTCACTGAAGGGACCTCTTACTCAACAATCTAAAGCGGGCGTGGTTCTCACTTTAGGCGATCATGGGGTAGCGTGGAGAAATAACCTAAATATTTTTATTACAACTTCATTAATTGTTACTCTCTTCTTTATTAACCTCAATCGGACAGCAGCCCAGGGAGTTACTGACTCCATTGCAAACAAGGATGCCATTTTTGCAAGACCATTTATCCTTGCAGGAAGCATAGGTAAGCAAACTACAACCGCAATTGGTGGCTACCTTGAAGGCAATACTAATTATTTTGTGGAGGATGGCGTTGGTGATGGTTTTTCAATGGAAATGCGCCGTTTCAACATTTTTCTCTATTCAAGCATCTCTAGCCGTATTCGATTTTTGTCTGAATTGGAATTTGAACATGGAACTGAAGAGATAGCTCTGGAAACGGCCCTGTTAGACTTCGAATTCCACCCAGCCTTGATCTTCAGGGTCGGTATCCTACTACCTCCAATTGGTTATTTCAATCAGAATCATGATAGTCCCAAATGGGAGTTTGTAGACCGGCCACTGGTATCTACCACATTGATTCCCTCTACTTTATCAGAAGTTGGTTTTGGTCTTCATGGCAATCTCGCAGTCAGTGGAAATATTTTTACTTATGAAGCTTATCTCACCAATGGACTAAATGACAATGTTATTGCTAACCCGGAAAACAGGACATCCCTGGCTTCTGGTAAGGGAGTTTCATTTGAAGAAGACAACAATGGCAGTCCTAATTTTTCTTCTCGTGTTGCCCTTAAAAACAGGCGGTTTGGAGAACTCGGCCTCTCATTTTACGGGGGTGCTTATAATACCTTTGAATCTGATGGATTAAAATTAGATCAAAAAAGGGGATTGAGCATTTGGGCACTTGATGCCAACTTTCAAATAGGTCAGCTTAAACTGGTTGGAGAGACAGCGTGGATTCATGTAGATATTCCTGACAACTTTGGGCAACAGTTTGGTTCGAAACAATGGGGCATGCACCTTGATCTTATTTATCCCATTTTAAAAACAAACCTTCTCAACCTTGAGGAGGTAACCCTCAACGCTAATATCAGAATCGAGCGTATAGATTACAACATCGATGACTTTGAGGAAACAGGAGGCAATATCCATGACGACATTACTGCTGTTGTACCTGGCTTAAGTCTAAGATTTTCCAAGAACACATTAGTCAGAGCCAACTATCGTTACCATTGGGAAAGAGACCTTTTTGGTAATCCCGCGGCGAAGGTGGCTGGATTTCAATTCGGATTTGCTAGCTACTTCTAACAAAGATTCATAAGTTACAATTAAAGAAAAACAAGGAAGTTGGAACTTAACTTTGGAATTATTACTATCTTAATTGGTTCAACCAACTAGCAAGGTGATGATAATTAACAGCAACCAGCAATTTGCTTTTCTTGAAATTGACCATCGAATAAGACTCAGACGCAAGCGCCGGGAGAAGTTTTTGAGTTTTCTCTTACTCCTTAAAGGGTTGTTTTTACGTAGGTCCTACGCAAGAAGGTAGATGTAAGTATCTCTCCAGCGGTTTCACAGTAGGCATTGTCGTAGGAATAAATTTTGAAACTGTAGTCTGGATATATTTAAGGCTCCTCGATGAGGACTCGTGAAATACCTGTGAGTTCAAAATGCTCACATATGACTATTGTAATTCAAAAAGAAGGTGGCAATCTTTGAGATGGCTCAACCAGCTTTGACAATCTGAGCTTAGGTATGGTGAAGAACTTCCAGCCAAGCTCATCACCAACCTAACTCGGATTTTCATTCCCATTCGTTTTGAACCACCATTCGAACAAGTTCATTGGTACGCTTCACCTTTAATTTTCGAAGCAGATTTCTTCTATGATTGTCTACCGTGTTTTTACTAATATGAAGTTGTTCGCCGATTTCCTTACTTGTCATTCCATCAACTAAAAGTTTGATTACTTCTCTCTCCCGAGAAGTTAAATTGTTTTCATGGATATTAATACCGGGCCTATAGATTCTTTGGAAAACTATTTGAGATGTTTTCTCAGATAAAAAATATACTGATAATCCACAATAGTAAGGGCCATCATTAAATGGTATCTGAGAACAACTACCGAAACTTAATTGAGCGTTACCGTTTATATCGATTTCAACAAAATTGTCCTGTTCCAGGATGTTAATTACACTCTTGTCTTTTCTAAGAATCCGGTAGTTAAACTGAAATTTTAATCTCGACCTGTCTTCTATGGAATATTTGCTAAATACTTCCTTAAAATCACGAAATAATGCGCTCTCAAGGATGGCAACGTCGTCTGGATGGCCTATCTCAAGAAGGGGAAAATTACCCATAGAAATATATTCATCCTTTGTATATCCTGTTATTGCGAGAAGCCCCCGACTCAAGAATTCAAATTTTGAGGTATAGTGATTAAAAGTGTGATAAAAACAATGGGTATGTGTAATTAACTGGTCTAAACATCTACTCTTTTCAAGATGTTTCGCAATCAATTGGCCATCAATAGGATTCGGACTTAGAAGAACTTTGTGCATTATTTTGGGTTACTTTTCGATAAACGATAATATCGACTTATCCGGCTCTTGTTTTGCGAATTATTGACCTCAAATGTCAGGAGGATTTCAGTTCACCACAGCGGGTGTATATGAAATACCTTGTTCATGAACTTCCATTGACCATCCACCTTAAGTGCGGTAAATATATCCGTGAAATAGAAACCTGTCCAATTGTTGAGTTTCAACTTAACCATAGCAACAGTATCTATGACCTCAATACTTGAGATCTCTACCTCAAGTTCAGTGGCCGGACCCGTTTTGATCCTTCCTTCCAATCAAAGAGTACTGGAGGGGACCTGCAAAAAGATCTGCTCTCAGCTAACCAAAGACGGGTAAACCGCTATTTATCAGATCAATGGCTTAAGATCTGCCAATGTCGTTGGTATTAGCTCGGACACTGTTGGATGAATATGTACTGCTCTTTGAATTACGGTATAAGGAGCATCCGCATACATAATGTCTAGTAGTGAATGAACGATTTCATCTCCCTCAATTCCTAATATTGCCGCTCCAAGTATCTTTTTGGTATCTGCGTCAATTAAGATCTTCATGAAACCATAGATTTCACCCTTTTCTTTGGCCCGGGAGATGCGTCTCATTTCTCGCTTTCCAACCAAAACATTCTTACCGGATTTCCTCGCTTGTTCCTCGGTCATGCCAATTCTTCCCAAAGCCGGATCAATGAATAGGCCGTAACAGCTTATCCGATCGCTAACCTTCCTTGGGTCGTTATCAAAAATATTGGCAGCAGCAATTTCAAAATCATTGTAGGAAGTATGGGTAAAGGCGCCTTTTCCATTGCAATCACCAAGTGCCCATACGCCGGGAACATTTGTTCGAAGTTGATCATCTACCTCTATAAATCCTCGATCGTTGGTTTTTATGCCTGCCTGCTCCAGTCCCAGGTCATGGGTATTGGGCTTTCTACCAACCGCAAGTAATACATGGGAGCCACGCACGTCTGTATCGCCCTTTTCACAATCGACATTTACAATCACTTCATCACCGTCCATTTTTGCGCCTATACATGATGCCTCAAATCGAATGTTAATACCTTCGTCTGTAAGGATCTTTTTGACCTCCTCCGATACATCGTCATCTTCACGTCCGATTAGTTTGGTACTTCTTTCTATGATGGTGACCTCACTGCCAAATCGCCTATACATCTGGCCAAACTCCAACCCTATATAACTGCCACCAACAACGATTAAATGCCTGGGCACAAAATCAACGTCCATAATGGTGGAATTGGTCAGGTAATTAACTCCTTCAAAACCATCAGGAACGAAGGCTCTCCCTCCTACATTGATAAAGATATTTTCCGCTTCTAACAATTCGTCCCCTACTCTAACAATATTGGGGCCTTCGAATCTTGCATGTCCTTCATAAGTAGTGAGGTTTTTGGTATTCTTCATCCAATTTTCTACTCCGGTATTGGATTGGGCTACTATTTTGTCCTTTCTGGCCTTTACCACTTTCATGTCAACCGATATATCACCGGTGATGTTGACACCAAAATCTGCACTACGGCGAGCCATGAAGGCATTCCTGGCACTGGCCACCAAAGCTTTGGTTGGGGTACAACCATTGTTTACACAAGTACCACCAAAGAGCTTTCGTTCTATTACAGCTGTCTTTTTCCCTTCTGCAGCAAATCTTGCGGCTATGGAAGGTCCCGCTTGACCGGTACCGATAATTATTGCATCGTAGGTAGTCATTTTGGTATTATTAAAGTGAAATCGATTGAGGATTCAGTTAATTCTGTTCGTAATTTATAGAATTGATGGGAACCCACAAGTCATGCATATTGCAGCTTCAGGTAAAAACGACACCAGCCTTCATTTTGAAGAACAAAATTCTTCTACAATTCCTGGATTGTGAATAGCCAAATCTTTGAATTCTTCTACGGTGTATCGTTTCGGAATATGCTGTGGACAATTCCAGTCATAGGCCTTGATTCGAAATATCACCAAGCGCTCGACATGAGCTTTGTATTCCTGATCTACCAATTTGTCTCTTAACTCTGGATTGTCATCTGGGTTCAATATCTCAGTTTCAGCCCAAATTTTCAATCGGGTTTTAGTTGGGTAGTGCATTAAAATCAAGGATGTCTTCCTGGTGGCATTGATGTTGCCGGTGCTGATATATTGCATATTGCCTTTGAAATCAGCATAGCCAAGTGTCCCCTGGTCAATCACTTTTAAGAACCCCTTTGGTCCACCACGAAATTGTACATACGGCCAACCATCTTCATTAACAGTGGCCATGTAGAAACCATCTAACCTTTCGATATGAGCCATTTCACGCTGGAACAGGAGACTTTGTTCAGGTAATTTGCTTTCTACCCTTTCATATATTTCTCTTGAACCATACTGCTCCTGAGCTTTCTTTACTGAATCGGTGAAAGTGATCTGGGCGAAATTCTTTTCCATGATTATAATGTTTTGATTCTATGAGAGTGCGACACTCCGAACAATTAAGTTGTCAGGTTGAGCCTGTCGAATAAGTTGTCAGGTTGAGCCTGTCGAAACCTCGTTACTGTTCCGAACATTTCGACAAGCCCGCCTTGCGAGGCGAGGCAGGCTCAATGTGACAAGTAAATTTGATTGTGAGGATTGTTGGAAAATTATTTAATACTATTCCTCGCCAAGAATTTATCTATATAGTTAGCAATGGCTTCTCCTTCTTCTTCCAGAGCAAAATGCCCCGTATTCAGCAAGTGGAATTCAACATTCTTTAGATCCCTTTTATAAGGGTGTGCTCCTTCTGCAGGAAAGATGTAATCATTTTTTCCCCAGACAATCAATGTAGGTGGTTGATATTTACGGAAATAGGCCTGCCATTCCGGATAAAGTGGAACATTGGTCCTGTAGCTGTAGAACATAGCCAGTTGGATCTTGTCATTCTCAGGTCTTGTCAAATGCTGTAAATCAATTTGCCAATTGTCAGGACTTATTTTCAATGTATCCTGCACGCCATGTGTGTATTGCCATTTAAGTCCGGCGAGCGCATGAAATCCCTCCAATGGCTTTCCATTTTCTACAGTATACTCGTTCCAGTACTTTTTAAGAGGTATCCAAAAATCTCTCAACCCTTCATCATAAGCGTTACCGTTCTGGACAATGAGCGACTGCACTCGTTCTGGGTATTTAGCAGCAATACGGTAACCGATAGGCGCCCCGTAATCCATCAGGTAAATGCTGAATTTTTCAACCCTTAATTCATCAAGGAAACCCTCGACAATGTTGGCCATATTGTCAAAACTGTAGTCAAATTCAGACATCGGCGGTTGTTCACTTCGTCCGTAGCCCGGATAATCAGGTGCCAATAAATGGTAGCTTCCCGAGAGATCTCTTATGAGGTTCCGAAACATGTGCGATGAAGTCGGATAGCCGTGAAGCAGTAAAATCGTAGGTGCATCTTTTGGACCGGCTTCACGGTAAAAAATATCTACTCCGTTTACTTCAACTGTTTTGTGAAGTGTTGCATTTTGAGCATTCACGTCGCTGCTCGCAAAGGATAACATGGCCAACAAACCTAGTGTCAGCATGTGCATGGTTGTAATTGTTTTATTAAGCGTTTTCATCATTTTATTTGTTTAGTAATATACCGAACGTTCGTTTTATAAATTGGTAAAATTTTTTTACTTCCTTAATATTGACTTTTTAATCTCCTTTAATGCCCTGGGAAAAATAAGAGCATTACCAGTTCCTCTTCCGACTATCAATGCCCCCTGAATTTTTATAATCGCGTTTTCCGCTTTTCTCCTGGCGGTAGATTTTGAATACCCAAGATCTTCCGCAACTTTTGAGAATCCATCTACCAGTTCATCAAAGGCACCGGTTATAAGTGTGGAAAACAGATCTAAACCCGTATCCATAGACAATGCTCTTAGAATACATGCACTTTGTCCACCGGCATACAGTTCATCAACGGCCTTTAAGGCAACTTTCAACCTTTTCTCTGGATTGGTATCTCTTTTGAGTACACCTGTGATATTCTTCTTGACCCACTCAAAAGCAAATTTCAATACCTCTTCAGCCATCTGTTTCTTTCCCCCTGGAAAGCGATGATAAAGGCTGGATTTTCTCAGCCCTGTGGCTTTTGCCAATTCTTCTAAACTTGCTCCTTCGTACCCTACCTG
>JAJCYL010000578.1 GCA_029262955.1 Cytophagales bacterium
GCGATTGAGAAATCCCGTTAAGGATAGACTCTTATGGACGGGATGTCTCGTCCTCGATAACTATCGGGACTCGACATGAACAGTAAACTCGTTATAAAAAAACACCGAACCTCAAAGCCATACTTCAATATTCGGTGTTCATTATTCTGGGTTCGATATTCTCCTTTTTCTTAAAATCTTAATTCATAAGCCTAAGATCCAATTTCATAATTCCCTATCCATCTCACGCACTCTCAGAGTCTCCTGAAAGGGACTCTGAATGATAATGGACCAACAAGGAAGACTCTGAGGGAGACTGAAGATCTTAATTCATAATTCAATCATAATTCATAAATCACAACCCCTACTTCCTTCCTTGTTTGGTAGTCTCCGTGATAAACTTCACCACATCATTCCTGAATTTCACGATAGAAGGCTGATGGGTATACATCATATGACCTGCTTCATAGTATTCCATAATGATGTTCTTTTTGATTTCAGGCTCAAGACCCATGTGGTTAATGGTATGCTCCACACCATAGAAGACAGTAGCGATATCAAAGAGACCATTAAGGATTAGGACTTTCATATTAGGATCGCGAGACAAGGCTCTGGCCATATCTGGAGCAGTATTAATCGCTCCCTGCATAGCTCCACCCCAGTTCATATTACCCTGATGTTTCCAATCCCACTTAAAACCATCTCTACGACCTGCAGTGGTAGTGTACATCAGGTCCTTGCTAACACCCAATTCACCATGGAAATAATCAAGGAAACCCTGGGTATATGCCGGTGAAATAGCAGCGCTTTGGGGATCATGGCTACCATTTTGACTCAAAGGATCCTGGTTGATACCGGTGAACCTTGAATCAAGTCGTCCTACTAATTCACCATTCTCACGCAAGGCCTCTGCAAAGAACTCCGAGGCAGTTACTCGCAGCTTTGCTCTCAACCAAAAGTCAGCATCTGTTCCGGTATAGTTGGCCAACTTACCGGCAATACTCGTTTTCTCTGAATCGCTTAATTGATCTCCTTTGAAAAGAGCTGGCGCATATTCGTTTTCGGTAAAGGCCCTGATTTCATCCAGGTATACATAGAGATCCGCATTCTTATTTGGAATCTGGTCATGGTACCAGGCTGTAGCCGCATAGGTTGGAAAATGTACCACATACGGTAAGTCATCATTTGGAGCAAATATTAATGATCGAATGTCAAAAACAGCAGAAACCATTACTACACCATTCATAGCAACTCCCTGGCTCAAGAGCTTGTTCATTACACCAGCATTGCGGAAGGTTCCATAGCTTTCACCCAAAAGGTATTTCGGTGAGTTCATGCGGTTGTTATTAATTAGGTATTGCGTGATGAAGAGACTTACACTTCTGATGTCCTGATCCACGCCCCAAAAGTCTTCGAACTTGGCCTCTCCTATTGGCACACTCAAACCGGTCCCAACTGGGTCCATCATGACAATGTCGGCAATGTCCAATATTGAATAGTCATTGGTTACAATTTGATAAGGAGCACCTGGGGTATCGGCAGGATCGTTTACTAAGATCCTCTTTGGTCCCATTACACCCATATGCAGCCAGTATGAGGATGATCCGGGCCCGCCGTTGAAACTGAAAACTATGGGCCTGTTTTTATTAGCTCCGTCCTTGACATAACTGGTAAAACCAAACAAGGCGATAGGCTCATTGTTCTCATCTCTAAGTTTCATGGTTCCAGCCTTGGCCGTATAATTAATGGTTTGCCCATTAATTCTGGTACTTTGTTTAGTTGTGGAGACTTCTGCCTCCGGCATTTTAGGCGCCTCCTTTTTTTCATCCTGGGCCAGGACAGTAAAGCTTATCAGGAAGATTTGACAGGCTACGAGATAGGTAATGGTTCTTTTCATGTTTCAGTTGAGTTAATGAAGGGATTAATCTACAAAAAATAGGGCTCAACCCAATTGTACTTCTGATGTGGTGGTCTATGGTTTTGTGACTGGTTATACTATGCCCTTTATAAAGACCCGGTCCTTTTCAGTGGGGAGAATAGAGTATGCGGATGCCAGCCAGCTTAGGGTAATCCCATAGTCTCTTCGCTCCGTTACTCTACGCTCAAGGTTTACCTTTAGTTACGGGACTTCTCACTACGTTCGAAGTGACGATATGAGGATAGGGCATCCTACTTTGACAATCCCAAAATTGAAGAATCAAACGCAAACAAAACCGTCATGTCAAAGAAGTAGTTAAAAACGAGTCTTCTTAATTAGTATACAAAACGACTGAGAGATCCCGTTTAGGGTAGCCTTTAGTTACAGGACTTCTTAACTACCTTCGAAGTGACGATATGAGGATAGGGCATCCTACTTTGACAATCCCAAAATTGAAGAACCAAACACAATCAACACCGTCATGTCGAAGGAGTAGTTAAAAACGAGCCTTCTTAATTAGTATACAAAACGACTGAGATATCCCGTTGAGGGTTGCCTTGAGTTACGGGACTTCTCAACTACCTTCGATGTGACGATATGAGGATAGGGCATCCTCCTTTGACAATCCGAAAATTGAAGAATCAAACACAAACAACACCGTCATGTCGAAGGAGTAGTTTAAAACAAGCCTTCTTAATTAGCATACAAAACGACTGAGATATCCCGTTGAGGGTTTGCCTTGAGTTACGGGACTTCTCACTACGTTCGAAGTGACGATATGAGGATAGGACATCCTACTTTGACAATCCCAAAATTGAAGAACCAAACACAAACAAAACCGTCATGTCGAAGGAGTAGTTTAAAAACAAGCCTTCTTAATTAGCATTCAAAACGACTGAGATATCCCGTCAAGGGTTGCTTTTAGTAATGGATCTCGTCCTCGATAGCAATCGGAATTCGAGGATGACAGCAAGGTTACAGATGTCCAGTAAAGCCAAACCTACCTCCGAAGTCTTATAAATGATCGTTCATATAATAGTATTCAAACTGCCATAAGTACTATATTATATTCGTCACTATATACAGATGCCGATGAATCTATTGAGACACCTTACCCTAATTACCCTATTATTTGTTAGTGGCAAAATAGCAGCGCAATCCGCAACTAATCTGATCGAAAGACCCGTTACAAGGGCAACTGAAATAGAAAGTGCTCCAACAATGGACGGTGATGTGATCAATGATCAGCTTTGGCAAGGGATTACACCAATAACTAACCTGATCCAGGTAAGACCAAACAATGGCGCACCAGGATCGGAAAAGACCGAAGTCCGTATTGCCTATACACCCACTACGCTATATGTATCTGCTGTGTGCTACGACACAGAGCCAGATAAACTTGTGGTTTCGGATGCTCGAAGAGATGCATCCTTAGATGGAACAGATAGTTTCCTCTTTATCCTGGATACTTTTAATGACGGCCAAAATGGATTTCTTTTTGGAACCAACTCAATTGGTGTAGAATACGATGGGCAAGTTGACAATGAAGGCCAGGGCAATTTCAGTAATAACAGACAGCAAGGTGGAGTAATTGGCGGTTTTAACCTCAATTGGGATGCATCCTGGAAAGTAAAATCCGAAGTTGGTGACTACGGTTGGAGTGCTGAATTTGCCATTCCACTAAGAACCATCCGCTTCAATTCCGGTGACAACCAGACCTGGGGTATCAACTTTCAACGAAACATCCGAAAAACTAATGAGATTGTCTATTGGGCACCACTTCCCATCCAATTTGATATCAAGCGTTTGTCTCTTGCCGGAGACCTTGAAGGATTGAACTTAAAAAACCCGGGAAACCTGAAAGTCATACCTTATGCGCTGGGCCGGGCATCAAAAGACTTCGAAGCAGTTGATCCTGATACAGATATTGAAGGCGAGGTTGGTATAGATGTAAAATATAGCATTACCCCCAGTATGACCCTCGATTTGACCTATAATACAGACTTTGCCCAGGTTGAAGTAGATAATGAGCAAGTCAATGTAGACCGTTTCAATCTCTTCTTCCCTGAGAAGCGACCCTTCTTTTTAGAAAATGCTGGTCAATTCAGCATGGGTAGTCCTGGGGAGGTTGACCTCTTTTTTAGCCGAAGAATTGGCATTGGTGATGATGGACAAATAGTACCCATTACGGGAGGTGCTCGTCTGTCAGGTAAACTCAATAAGACTTATGTTGGCTTGCTAAGCATGTTTACAGAAGATGTGGAAAACAGTGATGTATCTATTGAAAGGAACAATTTTTCCGTAGCAAGGGTGAATCACCAATTTAAGCCTCGTTCTTTCATTGGAGCAGCTTTTATGAACCGCGAGAGCCTCGGAGGTCTAAGTAGTGATGCCTTACCCACCTCTCAATTGGACTATAATAGAACCTATGCCATTGACGGCCGTTGGGGACTGGGTAAAAAAGCTCAGCTTTCAGGGTTTTATGCCAAGACACAAACACCGGGAATTAGCAATGACGACCATTCTTTCAATTTTCAAAGTAGCTATGAATGGAACGGGTTTAGACTAAATGCCGCTTATACTGAAGTAGCAGACAATTTTAATCCCGAATTGGGATTCTTAGGCCGGGGAAGTTTTCGCAAGCCCGAATTCCTCATATTCTACCAGGCACGGGTCAAGAATGAGGACAATAAGTTTAAATTCCTCGAATTCAGGCCTCACATCTCCTATCGTGGATATTGGAATTATGATGATGATTTCCAGCAAACAGGATTTTTACACATCGATAACCACTGGGTATGGCAAGGTGGATTGGAGGTACATACTGGTATCAACATCACCCGAGAAGGATCACAGATTGATTTCGAATTGCCCATCAGTGATGGGCTAATTATTCCGGCAGGCACCTACGACCACAGCGAAGCACAAATAGTGGTTATCACTAATCCTAGTAAGAATGTATCGGCTAGTACAAGACATGTACTTGGTGGTTCTTTTGGAGGAAAGAGATATCTCAATAGCGGTACCATTACCTTAAGATTTGGTGACAGCTTTAACTCGGCAATAATCGTCCAGCAGAATGATTTTAATCTCCCTTATACCACATTGGTCGATCAGGGTGATGGGACAAGTAAGCTGGTTGATGGTAAATTCAGTGCCACCGTTTTGGGCACGCGGGTCTCCTATTCATTCACCCCCCGTATGGTGCTTCAAAGTTTGATACAATACAACAGTGCAGCTGACCGATGGTCGGCCAACATCCGATTCAGCCTATTGGAGCAGGCCAATACCGGTTTGTTTGTGGTATTTAACCAGACCACCGGGCTTGGAACTTTCGATGGGCCCCTCAATAGAAGTCTTATCATTAAGTATACGAGGTTGCTTGATGTGATTAGGTAAATAGAGGCCAGCCATTACAATTTACTGACCAGACCGTTAATTTTTATATAACTCCCTTTATTATCACCGTACATTTACTGATATTGAGGAATTATGTTGATTTTTTCTACCGAAAAGTTCCTACTTATTTCAGTGTGTTTATTCATAACCCAATTGACTTCAGCTCAAGAAGGTAATCAGCTTATCAATTATGAGACAGCGATAAAATATGAAAATGGTAAACTAATCGAAGAGAATTCTTACCTCATACAGGTCAACAATAGGGATTCTGAATGGATTACTGACATTTCTATTTCTTATAGTGAAGGTGAGAAGATGGAAATCTTAGAGGCCTACGTCCTAAATAGCAAGTCAGAGAAAGTAAGGTCTTTAAAAAAAAGAGAGATAATTACAAGAAGTGATATTTCTAAAATCAGTTTTTTTGAAGATGGTCTGGTCAAAGAATTTCAATTAAAGCACAACGAGTATCCGTACCAAATATATTACAGTTATCGTACTGAGGTTTCTCAATTTATTTTTACTTCCTATTGGTATCCCTTGTTGTATCCTAACGTTTCTACGCGAAAAGCGACTTTAAAGGTAGAGTTGCCTTACGACTATGACGTATCAATGGACTTTTCGGATTTATTTACCTACGAGACGAAAAAAAATGCTACTTCAATCACTCACACCTGGTTGATTGAAAACCTCAAAGTGCCAAAAAAGGAATTGTTTTCACCCCCTTTCCGTGAAATTGCACCTTCAGTTAAAGTCATACCCAAGTTATACACATATGGAGTCTCTGGTAGTTTTGAAACCTGGTCAGAGTATGGGAATTGGCAATCAAAAATCAATCATGGACTTGACACATTACCACTTGGTGAGCAGTCGAAAATCAACT
>JAJCYL010000579.1 GCA_029262955.1 Cytophagales bacterium
AGTGCAAGTGGGTGTTTTTCCCATAACAACCACATTACCCCCAGCTTTTTCAGATTTGTAAGCTGAAAACAATAGTAGCAGACTATGTCCAGGCTTTTGGATTACAAATCCGAAAGTGCAAGTGGGTGTTTTTCCCATAACAACCACATTACCCCCAGCTTTTTCAGATTTGTAAGCTGAAAACAATAGTAGCAGACTATGTCTAGGCCTTTGGATTACAAATCCGAAAGAGCAAGTTATCCCGGCAACTTTCTGCAAAATATTTGTTGTAGCACAATTAAATATTTTGGGCCACGTGACACTTTATTAATTTGCACTCCATTAACCCAAGTCCATGGCACAACCCCTCATTTCTCCATCTGTATTAGCGGCCGATTTTGCAAACCTTCAACGAGATGTTGAAATGTTAAATGAGAGTTCAGCTGACCTAATTCATATTGATATTATGGACGGGATATTTGTGCCTAATATCTCATTCGGATTTCCTGTGTGTGCAGCCATTCACAAACATGCTAAAAAACCGATGGATTATCACTTGATGATTCAAAAACCAGAACTTTACCTTGGGTCTTGTAAAGAAAATGGGGCTGAAACTATTGCCGTACATATCGAAGCCTGCCCGCATCTTCATCGGGTGGTGCAGGAAATAAAAAACCTGGGATGCAAAGCAAGCGTGGCCTTAAATCCACATACGCCAATAGAACTTTTGAGTGATGTTTTGCCAGACCTTGATGTTGTTCTTATCATGTCGGTCAATCCCGGGTTTGGTGGTCAAAAATTCCTGAATAATACCTTCGACAAAGTGAGACACCTGAAAGAGGTGATCAAAAGTCGAAATCTAAATTGCCAGATAGAGATAGATGGTGGTGTTACTGATCAAAATGCAGCCCAGCTTATTGAAGCCGGAGCCGATATTCTTGTGGCCGGTAGTTTTGTTTTTAACTCACCTGACCCGGCAGGTACCATCTTAGCACTTAAGGCGTTATAGAAGCGCCAAACTAACAATTGTGGACCTGATACGTCGATTGCAACTTAGTATAAAGCAGTTAGTCTTGTGCCTGATGATTTTCATTTGGACCTTACCCCTTATTGCCCAGAATTCAATCAACATAAACGGGAAAGTTCTAAATGAATCCAATGAACCAGTCTCAGCAGTCAATATTTCCATTGAAAAAACTAATCGAGGTACCACTACAAATGGCCTCGGCGAATTCAATCTAAAAAGCCCCCATTCTGACACCTTAATCATCAAATTCAGCCACCTTCAATACGAAACTGTAGAAGAAATATTGATCCCAGATGGAAGAACCGAAATGAGCATTGAGGTTTCCTTAAAAGCCTCCATAACTGTGCTAGATCAAGTTGAAGTGGTTGAGAACCGACAGGAAGAGACACGAATCCAGGCAGGCAATGTAACGATTGATGCTAAAGCCGCACGAAACGTACCATCTGCTTTTGGTGACTTCTCAAAGGTCCTGGCCACCCTACCCGGGGTTGTGAGCAATAGTGAATTGTCCTCCACCTATTCCGTACGGGGAGGGAACTTTGATGAAAACCTCGTTTATGTCAATGATATTTTAGTTTATCGGCCATTTCTGATAAGGGCCGGGCAACAGGAAGGGTTGAGCTTTATTAACCCCAACCTGATTCAGGGTGTAAACTTCTCTTCCGGGGGATGGCAACCCAAATACGGTGACAAACTGAGTTCCTCATTAAATATAGCCTATAAGGACCCTACAAAATTTCATGGTTCAGGCACACTGGGTTCACTTGGTGCTTCAGCCCATTTGGAAGGATCTACCAAAAATGAGCGTATTAGTTCTGTTTTCGGTGTCAGACATAAAAATTCCCGCTATTTATTGAACACCCTGGACACAGATGGAGAATATCTACCCAAATTCACAGACCTTCAATCTTTTTCGACATTTAAACTAGGTAATAGTTTGGGTGAGCAGGCAACCAGCTTGAACTTATTATTGGCCTATTCTCAGAATCGTTATTTCGTTCAACCAGAGGCTCGTGAAACAGATTTTGGGACTTTCAATAGGTCATTTAGATTGTTTGTCGCTTTTGAAGGAAGAGAAATATCTGAATATGATACCTATCAGGCCGCGGTTAAACTCAATCATAACTTCAGTGACCAATTCAGAACGAGTTTCATTTTTTCTGGTGTAAAAACCCAGGAAAGAGAGTTGTTTGAGTTAGAAAGTGGCTACCGGTTATGTGATCTAAATACTGATCCGGGATCTTCCAATTTTAATAAGTGTGCGATTACACGTGGTGTTGGTACTGACTTTTCATTTGGACGAAATACCCTTGACGCAAGAATTATCAACATTGATAACCGTTCAGCCTGGCTCCCTGATGATAATAATAGGATAGAATTCGGATTCGGTTATGCTAACGAGAATATTGATGATCTTCTGAACGAATTCAATTTCACTGATTCCGCCAATTTCAGTACCATCGGAGAACGATTTGAAAATTCAATAGACCTCAATTCCAATAGAATCACCGGTTATCTTCAACATACCATTGCCCTGCAGGATTCAATTCACTTTATTACTTACGGAGCAAGATTGAACTATTGGGACCTGAATAATGAATTATTGATTAGCCCCCGGATACAATATGCCCTTCAACCTAACTGGTCTCATAATACGGTTTTAAGAGCAGCCATAGGCAGGTATGTACAACCTCCTTTTTATAGAGAATTGCGGAATCGACAAGGTCAAATTAACACTTCAATTAAGGCACAGACTTCCTGGCATTTCATAGCCGGTGTCGATCACTTGTTCAATATGTGGGGCAGAGAATTTACGCTGCTTACTGAGGCCTATTACAAAACAGTAGATAACGTGATCGCTTACGATATTGACAATGTGCGACTGCGATATTTTGGCACTAACGATGCCAAAGCGTACGCAACCGGAGTTGATTTCAGAATCAATGGTGAATTCATACCGGGTGCCGAATCCTGGTTTAGCGTGGGGATCCTACAAACAAAGGAGAATATCCAAACAGATACCCTCGGATATATTCGCCGGCCTTCAGATCAGCTCATCAATCTGGGCATTTTCTTCCAGGATCATCTGCCCAATGACCCAAGCTTTCGCGTCTTTTTGAGCTTCCTCTATGGTAGTGGACTTCCTTTTGGCCCACCAAACAATGACGACTTTCGAAATGTATTTAATGGTGATCAATACTTACGAGCCGACCTGGGCCTTACTAAAATCATTGAACTTCGCAATAGTAAAAAGCTGGAGTCGATTTGGATTGGTCTCGATATCCTCAACCTGTTTGGGATAAACAATACGATCTCCTACACCTGGGTATCAGATCTGAACAATAATCAGTTTGCGGTACCAAACTCTTTGTCCGCGAGGTTCTTTAACGGCAAGGTGGTTCTCAATTTTTAGCAATCTTGTCTTTCAAAGCGGCTACATTGTTGGCTGAGTTACCAATAAAAATATCGTCGTCAATAATTACAACCGGTCGCTTTAGAAATGTGTATTCTTCCAAAATGAGACTTCGAATATCAGTCTCAGACAGTGCCTTACCTTTTAAACCCAGCTCTTTAAACTTCCTGGCTTTCCGGCTAAAAAGCACCTCATAGCTTCCTGACAATTTCTTCATTCGGTCAATTTGTTCCGGGGTAATCTTATCGAATTTGATATCATGGGAGGTAAAATCATCATCAATTCCGGTTTCCTTGATGATGCGCTTGCATGTATCACATGTACTCAAATAGTAAATCTCTCTGTTCATTACAAAAATTTAAACACAAACATAATTCCATTTGCAATTAGAACTTCTCACAATTAGATTCGCAACCA
>JAJCYL010000580.1 GCA_029262955.1 Cytophagales bacterium
TTTAAAAAGGATTATGTCACAGAGCAATATAAAATCAATAAAAGCGAGCGAAATCGACCTGAAGGAACGGGTGGTATCCATTAACAGGGTTGCCAAAGTTGTAAAAGGTGGACGAAGATTTAGCTTTTCCGCAATTGTGGTTGTGGGCGATGAAAATGGTGTAGTTGGATATGGCCTGGGTAAAGCAAATGAGGTTACTGATGCGATTACCAAAGGGATTGATGATGCTAAAAAGAATCTTTTCAAAGTCCCTATTCTTAAAGGAACTGTTCCTCATGAGGCGATTGGAAAATTTGGTGGTGGATTTGTATTACTCAAACCAGCTGCTCCTGGTACAGGGGTTATTGCCGGTGGTGCGATGAGAGCTGTACTCGAGAGTGCAGGTATTCACAATGTGCTGGCTAAGTCCAAGGGATCTTCAAATCCTCACAATGTTGTTAAAGCAACTTTTAATGCCCTCGGTAAAATGAGAGACGCCTTTACTATTGCTCAACAACGAGGGATTGAATTAGATAAAGTATTTAACGGTTAGTATCATGGCGATCAAAAAAGTACAGGTTACCCAGATAAGGAGCACTATCAAGCGCCCAATGAATCAGAAATTGACCATTAAGGCATTGGGGTTAGGCAAGATTAACCGGACTGTTGAAAAAGAATTAACTCCTCAGATTGCGGGGATGATTAATAAAGTAAATCACTTAGTGACTGTTAAGGAACTTTAATTATGAAGCTCAATACACTAAAACCGGCAGAAGGATCGATCAAAACCAGGAAGAGAATTGGTAGAGGTCAGGGTTCTGGAAGAGGAGGAACCTCAACGAGGGGCCATAAAGGTGCTCAGTCGAGGTCTGGTTACTCCAAGAAATTGGGATTTGAAGGTGGCCAGATGCCACTTCAAAGAAGAGTTCCAAAGTTTGGTTTCAATAATCCGAGCCGAATAGAGACTAAACCCATCAATCTTGATGCTATTCAAGCATTGGTGGATGCGTCAAAGGCCAAAGAGGTAGATATTAAGTTGTTGGTTGAAAATGGCCTGGCGAGCAAAAAGGATATTGTAAAGATTCTTGGAAGAGGTGAGCTGAAAGCTAAGGTTAACGTTAGTGCTCATTTTTTTTCTAAAACTGCAAAAGAAGCAATTGAAAAGGCAGGTGGTTCTGTCGTAATACTTTAATGAAGAAATTTTTTACCACCATACGGAACATTTTCTCTATTGAGGAGCTAAGGATTAAGATTCTTAACACACTGGGATTGTTGATCATTTTTAGATTGGGTTCTTTTGTGGTTTTGCCTGGAATTGATCCTGCCAAATTAGGAGGTGACGCTCAGGGAATATTTGGTCTTTTGGATACTTTTCTTGGGGGAGCGTTTAGTAATGCGTCAATTTTCGGATTGGGTATTATGCCATACATCTCTGCTTCAATTGTATTGCAGCTATTGACTGTGGCAGTGCCCTACTTCCAGAAATTGCAGAAAGAAGGTGATAGTGGTAGGAAGAAGATAAATCAAATTACAAGAGTCTTAACCATAGCAATTACGTTTGCGCAAGGCTCGGCATATATAAACGGTACAATACCAAGGGAAGCGATCTTGGTCGATAATCTGGTATTATTTAATTTTTCCTCGATAATAATTCTGACCTCAGGTACTATATTTTGTATGTGGCTGGGAGAAAGGATTACTGACAAGGGAATTGGTAATGGAATCTCAATGCTTATTATGATAGGCATTATTTCTAGATTCCCGGGAAGTATCGTAGCAGAAGCCCTTTCTAGAGGGTTAAGTCAAGCGTTGTTCTTTGTGATTGAAATTGTGGCGTTGTTCTTCGTTGTGATGGGTGTTGTTATGTTGACTCAAGCCATTAGAAGGATTCCTGTTCAATATGCCAAACAAGTGGTTGGCAATAAAGTTTATGGTGGACAGAGGCAGTATATTCCTTTGAAAGTGAATGCTGCTGGTGTTATGCCAATCATTTTTGCTCAATCTTTGATGTTCTTACCGGCACTAATTGCGGGTTTATGGGCAGATTCAAGTGATGTGGCCTTGTACATAGGTACTACGTTTTCTGATTTTCAGTCATGGCAATACAATAGTGTGTTTGCGATATTGATTATCCTGTTTACATTCTTTTATACCGCAATCACTATTAATCCGAATCAGATTGCAGATGATATGAAACGAAACGGAGGTTTTATACCGGGTATTAAACCAGGCAAACAAACTTCTGAGTTTATAGATAATATTTTGACGAAGATCACCCTACCAGGATCTTTCTTTCTTGCTCTTGTTGCAATTATGCCGGCCTTTGCGAGTATTGCTGGTGTAAGCACTGAGTTTTCTCAGTTCTATGGGGGTACGTCCTTATTAATTATGGTAGGTGTCATTTTGGACACGTTACAACAAATTGAAAGTTATTTGTTAATGAGGCACTATGAAGGCATGATGAAGTCTGGTAAAGTGAAAGGTAGATCTCAAGCAGCAATAGCTTAATAATAGATATGGCGAAGCAAGCATCGATAGAGCAGGACGGAACAATTGTAGAAGCGTTGTCTAATGCCATGTTTAGAGTGGAGCTGGAGAATGGTCACCAGGTGATAGCACATATCTCAGGAAAAATGAGGATGTATTATATCAAAATATTGCCAGGTGATAAAGTGAAATTGGAAATGTCTCCTTATGATTTGTCTAAGGGGAGAATTACTTACAGGTATAAATAGTCTCAGGTATGAAAGTACGAGCATCAGTAAAGAAAAGAAGTAATGACTGCAAGATCGTCCGAAGAAAAGGGAAGGTTTATGTGATCAACAAAAAGAACCCTAAGTTCAAGCAAAGACAAGGATAATTATGGCAAGGATTTCAGGTGTAGATATTCCAGAAAAAAAGAGGGGCGAAATTGCTCTTACTTACATTTTTGGTATAGGCAGAAGCACAGCTCAAACAATACTTACTAAAGCAGGTGTTGATTGGGATAAGAAGACAAGTGAATGGACTGAAGATGAGGCGAATGCTATCAGAGCGGTTATCACTGAAAATTTTAAAGTTGAAGGCGTATTAAAGTCTGAAGTTCAGTTAAGTATCAAGCGCTTACTCGATATTGGATGTTACAGGGGGTTGAGGCATAGAAAAGGTCTACCTGTTCGCGGTCAGGGAACCAAGAATAACGCTCGTACGAGAAAAGGAAAAAGAAAAACTGTTGCTAACAAGAAAAAGGCTACTAAATAGGCTTAATTGACATGGCACAAAAAAGAAAAGATAAAGCAAGAAAAAGAGTAGTAGTAGTTGAGGCTATTG
>JAJCYL010000581.1 GCA_029262955.1 Cytophagales bacterium
GCTAACCAGCATTTGGATTTACGACCTTCCTAGTAGCAAACACAGCAGAATAACCGCGATTAAGGAGAATACTTTTAGTCCCAGCTGGGCCCCGAACGGAAAAGCCATTGCTTACAGCACCGATAGCTATGGCAGCGTTGATGTAATGATTAATGAATTTGATACAGGCAAGAAAAGACGCCTCACCGCAGCCAAAGGGGATGAATACATTTTCGGATTCCATCCTAACGGAAAATTTGTGGGTTACTACGAAAGACGGACAAATGAGGAAGATATTTATGCAATTGCATTAACAGGCAAAGAGGAATTCCCTATTACACGAAGTGAAGCGCCGGAATTAGACCCCAAATGGTGCTACGATGGAACAAGAGTTTTATTCCATGTCATCAAAGGAGCAACTAAAGTTATTTATACTGCTGATTTCCCGTATGGAGAATTGAATAGAATTGGCGAGTTCGATTCTGAGACGGTTTTTCCAATTATTTCAACTAATGGTAAGAGTGTAATTTATCCCAAACAAGTTGGAAGCCAACTTGATCTAATGCTTTACACGATAAAGGGAAGAGAAACACAAAAACTGGGGCTTGATCAAATTGCCAATATTGGTCAGCCAGTCTGGTCACTAGGTGGTCGTATCCTGGCACTCTCAACCTATGACAGTACCTCAAATCAAAGCAAGGTGTGGTTAGTAAATATTAGTCAATTTTTAAGGAGTAGGTAGTATTGACATTGTCAGTTTTTTGCCATGATCACACTGACTTCATCGACCATTTGAGGTGAACCGATATACAGGGGCGATCGCTGGTGCATATCTGATGGCTCTATTTCGAGAATTCTCCTTAGTCCATCTGTAGCTCTCCCTCCTGCCTGTTCACAAATAAAACTCATCGGATTACACTCATATAATAATCGGAGCTTACCCCTAACTTCGCCTTCATATTGTGGATAGAAGTAAATGCCGCCCTTTAATAAGTTTCGATGAAAATCAGTAACCAGAGAGCCCGTATAACGTGCCTTGAGTTCTCTTTCCTTGCAAGACTTAATATAGGTTTTCACTTCTGAGTTGTATTTGGAAAACAGGCCCTCATTGACAGAATAAGTTCCACCATCAGGTGGTATGACCATTTTGGGGTGTGAAAGAAAGAAATCACCCAGGGAGGGCTCAAGTGTGAATCCATTTACACCCGCACCTGTGGTATATACCAGCATGGTAGATGAGCCATAAATGATATAACCGGCAGCAACCTGATACACACCTTTTTGGAGTATGTCCTGTGCTGTTACTGCTGTTCCTGGTTGGGTTATCCTTCGGTAAATTGAAAAAATTGTACCGACAGAAACGGTTACATCAATGTTTGATGAACCATCCAAAGGATCCATAGCCACAATGTATTTTTTGTTCCGATCAAGTTCAATGACCTCCTCTTCCTCCTCGGAAACTATGGCGCAAATTTCACCTGTATTGGACAGTGCCTGTATAAACCGGTAATTGGCAATAACATCTAATTTCTGTTGATCCTCGCCCTGAACATTGGTTGTCCCATGACCACCCTGGATGTCCAATAAACCAAATCGATTCAACTCCCGATTAATCACTTTACCCGCAAAGGCAATGTCACGCAACATTTGAGAAAACTCTCCGCTAACCCCCGGAAACTCATCTTGTCTCGATTTAATAAATCTATCCAGGGTAATGCCCATCGGTTCAATGTCCTTCTTTCTCAGCATGTTTTAGATCTTAGCCAGTAAATTTTGAATCTCATTTGAGTATTTCGGTATAGCTCCTGAGGAAGAAGCAACAAACCCTCCAACTTTATTTCCAATTTGAGCCGATCTGATTACATCGCCAGTTTTAAAAAATGTATGCATGAAAGCAGCACTGAATGAGTCCCCCGCACCGATGGCATCCACCACATGTACTGGATCGCTCTTCACATGATACAGGGTATGGTCTTTATAAACAAAACAGCCCTGACCCCCGGCTGTTAGAATCACATGATCCAATTTCCCGAACTCCAAAAGCAGGCATCTAATAAAATCCACAGGCTCAAGCGCATTACCAAAAAGTATTTTTCCAATTTCAATCACTTCTTCCTCATTCAGTTTAGCCACGGTTGCATGCTCCATAGATAACCGGATAATCTCTTTATTGTAGCAATCCTTCCTTAGATTGACGTCATAAAATTTCAATTTAAAATTGTGATTGTTATGAATTGCATTTAAGGCCTTGCCTGATGCTCCTCTCTGAGCCAACGTGCCGTAATAGAGCACATCAAAACCATCCAAATTCTCTTTTACACTTTGGTAATCAATGTAGTCGAATGCTACATCTGGCGTTATGAAGTAGTCGGGTTGACCATCAACCAACTTAACAGGAACGGTACCGGTAGGTTTGCTGTCATCTGTTTGGATAAGATCAGTAATCAATCCAAGTTTGTCGATTCTATCCAGGGCATCAGTTCCAAATTTATCATCACCTAATCGCGATAAGATGGCTGCCTCACCTCCACATTGAACACTATGGGCAGCAAAGTTCAAGGGTGCACCCCCCAAATGAGCGTCATCGTCAATTATATCCCAGAGTATCTCTCCGAATGCTAAAACTTTCATTGTGCCGAAATAATCTACTCAAATTACTAGTTATAACACTGAAAGTTGGCTTCTCTTACGAAAATTTTACCAAATACTGCGGATATCATATTGAGCACCTTCATTCACGGTGACCGGGCCATTTGTACTGTAGAGACTAGCTTGATTGTAGGGTTCAAGTGGAAAGAATAGAGCTGTCAATACGGTAACGCCATCGTCCCCAAATACTTCTACAGAAGAGTTGTCCAATAGAATTCTCATAGTGATTGTGCCGGAAGTATCAATACTCCTGGCTCTGGCAATGGAAGCGAAATCCTCCTGAAAGCCCACCTCACCAGATTTCACCCTATCCACGTAGTATTCATTGGTTTCAGCGGAGAATCCGATCCGGAGTTTTTGGTTGTTACTATTGGTAAAAACCACACCAAAATCGGCATTGGGTTGGTAATCACTAAAAGCAAATGAAAGTTCGCTGAGGGTACTTAGGTCATCAATTGCGGTTTGTAGTATGACTCTTCAAAGTCCTTCTGCTCAGTAACCTTATCCGATTGAGTTGTGCATGATAGGAAGATTAGACCTATAAGATACAAGATTAAGTAAATGCTTTTCATGCGCTACTCCAGGAAATATCATGAAAAGTAATAAAGGGCTCATTGGGGAAATTCTAAAACTCCTCATCTCCATCAAAATCACCTCCACTACCCTTTCTGGACCTTTGCTTTTTCTGATTTAAGCGATAGGTAAAACTCAGCTGACTGGAACGACTACGCCATTGAAAATCACTCCTTTCGAAAAATCCTTCTAACTCAGTTTCTCCGCGAAATTTCCGAGTATTAAAGAGGTCTCTTACGTTGAGTGCAAGGGTACCATTGCCCTTGAGTATATCTCTTGAAAAGCCTAAGTCAACCGAAGTTATTGAAAACCGTTTTCCCTGAATAGTATTGCGAGGAGCACGGTAACGTATGTTAATCTGTGCATTTAAAATCTTAGCTAACTTAAAATTGTTATTTAGTCTACTACTGAAACTAGTTGTTTGAACCTGATCGAATGCAATCTCCTGCTCAT
>JAJCYL010000582.1 GCA_029262955.1 Cytophagales bacterium
AGGAATTTCACTTGGTGGATTTACTGTAGCATTTCATATTACCTGCTATATCCTCGATGGTCACAAATACAATTTCATAGGAATATTACAACGCCCATTCGCAAAATTCTCACTAAACAATAGCATCATACCCTTAATTGTGATCGTCATGTATGTTTTGGCAATCATTAGATTTCAAACGGAAAATGGTAGTAGTTCAGAGACATTTAGTAGAGTAATTGGACTCCTAAGTGGTATGTCAGTGATGATTGCTCTTTTGTTTTTTTATTTTAAGAATACCAATAAAGACATTTTCAAATTTCTGACAGGAAGTGTTGATCATGTACTTAAAGGGGTCAGAATAAGCAGAACAAATATGATGAGGCGGCTTCTTGAAGCCAAAAACAAGGAGTACCGTGTGGATAACTATCTCGGTTTATCTTTTAAATTTCGATCAACTAAGGGGCTAACTGAATTCTATGACAAAAAATCCATCCTGAAAGTATTTAATCAAAACCATTTCAACTCTGTGTTAATCCAATTAGGTGCATTTGTTACTATAATCATTCTTGGCAGATTTGTCGATGTTGAAACTTTCCAAATTCCGGCAGCAGCTAGTGTGATATTGATCTTGACCCTTCTTATTATGTTTTTGGGCCTCATTTCATACTGGACAAGGGGATGGTCTGTGACAGTTGCACTTATCTTATTTTTAATACTAAATGGTCTTTGGAAAGGAGGTTTTCTCAAGAGGGAAAATGAAGCATTTGGCTTGAATTATGAAACCGAAAAAGCAGTATACGAAAAAGAAGCTTTGTCAGAATTTAGTTCAATCGAACGTTATGGTAGGGATAAACTCCAAACCCTGGATATACTTGAAAACTGGAGAAGAAAACAAGGTGTTCGTAAACCTCCTGCCGTGTTGGCTTGCGTTAGCGGCGGCGGGCAGAGAGCTGCACTTTGGACGTTTAATGCCCTTCAGCATATCGATTCAGTCCTTGAGGGAAATTTGATGAATCAAGTAGTTTCGTTCACCGGCGCTTCCGGAGGCATGATAGGTGCAGCATATTTCCGTGAATTGCAGTTAAGGCAAATTAATGGTGAGGACATCAATATCTCAGATCCTCAATACAGAAAAAATATTGCCAGGGATAATTTAAATCCCATAGTATTTAGTCTGCTTGTTAACGACATCTTTTTAAGAAAACAGTACATCGAGTATGGCGGTTTCTCCTACTCAAAAAACCGAGGCTATGCCTTTGAGAACCAGTTGAATAAAAATACTGATTTTGTTCTTGACAAAACTCTGATTGAATATAAAGACCCGGAAGCACAGGCTGAAATACCTCTGATCATTTTGGCCCCTACCATTGTCAACGATGGCCGTAAACTCTACATTTCACCACAAAATATTTCGTATATGACGTTGGCCAATGAGGCCATTGATGGGAGCAATAATTATCGGGTGACAGGGGTTGATTTTATTAATTTTTTTGAAAAGCAGGGCTCCAAAAATTTGCGGTTTCTAACTGGCCTGAGAATGAGTGCTACCTTTCCTTACATCACTCCAACGATTCGACTTCCAAGTGAGCCAATCATGGAAATTATGGACGCAGGAATTTCAGATAACTACGGCATTTCGGACGCGATCAGATTCTTATATGTCTTCAGAGATTGGTTTGCGAGCAATACTTCAAGAGTCATAATTCTATCTATAAGGGATACGCAAAAAGATCCATCCATCAGGAGTGCCGCCAATCCTTCCATTTTACAACGAATCGGTGCACCCATAAGTAGCGTTTATAACAACCTTGGTAATATTCAGGATCTAAATAATGATAAGAATATTGAGTTTGCCCGAACGTGGTTTAAAGGTGATTTACAATCCATCGCGATTGAATACAACACCAGTTCGATTTTTGAAGGGCAAGAATTCTTCAACTTAAACCGCGAACTTCATGCCAAGGAAATTGAGCGAGCATCCTTAAGTTGGCACCTGACAACAAAAGAAAAGCAGAATATTATAAGTCGTCTACACATCAAGGAAAATAAGGAGGCCATCGAAAATCTTAAAGTACTAACCGATAATAACTAATGGAATCCATCATCGAATCATTCTACACTGCTTTTAAAAACGGAGATAAAGAGAAAATGGTCTCTCACTATCATGAGGATGTTGAATTTGAAGATCCAGCTTTTGGGAAACTAAATGGAGAGCAAGCCAAAAATATGTGGCGAATGCTAATCGACCGAGGAAAGGGACAACTTAAGATCGAATTTACCAACATCCAGACCAAAGGGGAGAAGGTATATGCACATTGGGAAGCTGAGTACCTATTCTCTCAAACGGGCCGTCAGGTCCATAATAAAATAGATGCCGAATTTGAGTTCATAGATGGTCAAATCATCAAACACATTGATCGTTTCGATTTTTGGAAATGGTCTTCAATGGCTTTGGGTGCCCCAGGGACTCTATTAGGTTGGTCACCTTTGGTAAAAAATAAGGTCAGAAAGCAATGTTTGTACCTCCTAAGTCACTACAATAAAGATCATTCTACTCTTTAAGATTCAGGGCTGGTTTAACCTGTCCTCTGTGACAAGTGGTACAATTGACAGCAGGTTCATCCGATTTTAACCCTTCTATTTCCGCTAACAGCTCCAACCTAATTTTTCGAGTCATCATGCTCATTTGTCTCGCAATTTCTTTCTCTGGTTTCTCATCGGACTCCCACTTTGACGTGTTATGGCAATGCCCACATCCCACGCCTAATGACCTGGAATAGCCAAACTTCATAATGGCTAACAATCTTTTGGCAGGCATACCTTTCATAGTTTTTATGTTCCCAAAAACTGAGTCAGTAGGTTGGGAAACTTTATCACCTAACTCGTTTTGAATATTGCTTATATGACGATCCCAATCAGCCAATAAAGAATCACTTTGAAGGTTTTCGAATTTATCTATTGGCTTAGAACCATTTAGGACAAGGCTACTGAACAGAGCTACGGCATATAGCATTAAAGCGTATTTCATATCAAACGTGTGATTAATAACAAATACAAAGTAGCTGACGGTTCACCAAAATTAACAAGGTTTTTGAAAAAGTAAGGGATATTCATGCTTCCCAGCTAGTAAGGATTTATCTTCTTTTTATTTCGGTTTTTATACCTCCAAAGTTTCCGGTCGTTCTCTCCTATCTTAGGGTTCTGACGTTTCCAGATAGGTTGACCCCTAACCTCCATGCGTTGTCCGGTTCGAGGATGCATGATCACATGTTTGAGCTGGACCTTGTCACTTTTAACGGGTGATCTTGGTATCTCCGGGTAAGTGATACTTATTCCAAATTGCATGAAGAAGGTTCGGTTTTTGTGATTTATCACCGTCCCCTGCTCATCACCCAAATTCAATTCATGATTTCGCAGGTCTAAAGTCGGTTTGAGTACTACCCGAAAGTATTCCGATAGGTTCTTTTCTATAGACAGGTTAAAGCTGGTATAGAGGCCAGTTTGGATGCCACTAAATCTTCCGCCATAACGTGCCTTCCCAATGTTCATTTCTGCCGCAAAGGAATAATCCCAGAAGTCATAAAACTTGTAACCTAACAGTACGAAGTACTTTAGATAACTTGTTTTGTTGAATCCCGGATCAAAGTTTCGAACTCTGTCCCCAAAAGCGGTCGGTTCAAAGGTGTTGAATTTTTGTCGTTCCAACATTAATCCCCCGCCGATACGGAACTTCTCCATAAATGTGTAGTAAAGAGATAATTGAACCGGTATAGAACGACCCCTCGACTCAAACCCAAAATTTGTTGTATCAGTGTTTAGAATAACATTTTGCCCCTGAAGTGCCGGATTGTTAACCGGATTATTGAGAGCAACAAAGGGCACATCAAAAATGTTTCTATTCTGAATTGAGTCTCCCAGGATTGGAGCATTAAACCAGTTAGAGTAGCCCATGATTTGCTCTGGCAACGGATCTGTAGCATTATTTAGAATCAACTGACGGGTTTGATCCTGAACGAAAAACACCCCAGCTAAATCATGTGAATATTTCGTCCGCCCATACCCCGTCATGATGTTAAATGAAAACTGATTGAGAAAGGCCCGGAGAGGGCTTCTGTAGATATCCTCCATTTGCCCTGAATAGGGATTATAAGCTTGTTTCTGCCGACCCTGACCAACGGCAGTTATCGATTGCATCAGAAATGCAATGAAAAACAGCTTAGAAGTAATTCTCAAAATGGATTTAAACACCTGTTCGTGATTCAGTCAAAAGTAGGTATTTTCTGCCTTTTATAGCAAATGAGGATTTATTGGGCAAGTCGAACGTCAAATATCAACACCTGGTAAGGCTCAACGCGATTTACATAGTCTGGCACTACCTGACGCTCTATCATATCTCCAATTAAAAAATCCGGAATAACCCTCACACTTTCTTTATAAGCTAGAGCAGAAGGCATTATGAGTAATGCATTCTCCCCCCTTTCCATTTGTGATACTCCTTCATCTAGTCCGGCTATTACCTCTCCTCCTCCGAGCGGAAATTCAAAAACATCGTTGCCACTGGTAGCATCAAATTGGTTGTCATTTAAGAAAGTGCCCGTATAAGTAATAATAACTAAATCGCCGTTGGAAGGACGATCCCCTTGAGTTCCGGCGGCTTTTCGTTTATACCTTAATCCTGACGACAATATTTCAATGGAATCCAAAGGGTTAATGGCCAAACTGTCCAGGTTATTGGTCGCTACATAGGC
>JAJCYL010000583.1 GCA_029262955.1 Cytophagales bacterium
TCAAATTCACCTTCCCTCTTTGCAGCCTATCACCCAAAGCTGATTTCATCTTCAATTCCTGATCACTGAACTCTTTTGGAAGTTTGATAAGAACATCGAGAAACTTAGAGTTTAGCGCTCTTAATTCAACAGCTATTTTAACACCGGATTTTTCATACCTGGCGGTACCATATCCAGTCATTGATTTAATCATATACCAAGGATACTTATTATTGAGGCAAAAATAAAGTTCACCTCCTTAAGAAGGCATTTATTTTAGAATTTATGGCCCAAGGTTAAGTAAAATTTCATTTTGCCTAACTCAAAATTCTCGATCGGCTTAGCAAAATCAAATTTCAGGTAATAACCCAACATTACAGTACGTAAGCCAAAACCTACACTAGCAAGCCAGGGACTTTGAGAATTTCTCAGTGTCGCCTGGAAAGGAGATCCTTCATTTTTTATCACTATAGTATTTACACTATTTTCCTCCCTGAATGGCGAAATTCCCGTCCAGGCAGATCCAATATCATAAAAGCCAACAAACATTAGATTCCTGAAGAAATTAGATTGGATCGGGCCTCTCATAATATATCTGATAATCGGCACTCTCAATTCTGCACTGAAGGTCATGACGTTGTTTCCGTTGAACTTATCATACTTATACCCTCGAAGTGGAACATATTCATGAAATAAGATATTGCCATTATCTACATTAGTTACGCCTTGCAACGGATCAGTATCGCCCTTCCTTACAGTGCTGTTAAACAACCAATTGTTCATTCCTCCTAGTAGGAATTGCGGTGCATTATTTCCAAAAAAGTTGCCATAATATCCTCGTAATGCCAAAGAAATTTCTCGATGAATCTTTTGATGATGACGAAGGTCTATAAAGAATTTTCCGTAACTTTTATTGCCATTTGAGATGCCCGCCCATTGATGCAACCCTATCTTGGCTCTGGAGCCCTCATAGACATTTAGCCCTTTAGTAATGCTATTGTCAAAGACCATTTCGAGCTTGAAGCCTGTAAAGGAATCTACGACATCGGGTCCAGATGGGGCTGCAATTGAAATTGTCCCTTCAGCAAGTTCCAAATATCGAGTTGTTGCCAAAAAAGGTCTGAAGACCAGTCTTGTAGTAGTGGTCAATGGCAATGATCCACCAAATTCTAATTTATTAAGTATATACTTCTGCAACGAAGGGGTGGGATTATTCTGGGTACTCCTATCATCTTTATCATGAATGATACTCTTTCTATCGTATCGTATACCAAGGTCCAGTTTATACTTCAACAGCTCATATTCACCAAAAAAATCACCACTTCTAAGGTCTGACACCGCCAATACACCTCCGTAAAACCTTTGATCTTCTAAGAGATCGTTCATCTGTGTCTCCAGTAATATTCCAAACCCCCTCAACGGATCAATCACAAAAGAGGTAACTATATTCTGTGCACTAAATCTCGTTTCGTACGGGTATGGGCCTTCGATTTCGCCTTCTTCATCAAATTGTCTATAATTTGACAAAAAAGATGGTGTTTGCACTTCTTCTTCAACTTCCTCTTCTTCCAGCTCCTCTTCAAAGACATAATTGTCAGTATCAATATACTCTTCAAGGTTTGTCAGTGAATCAGGCAAAGTAGAAACGAACTCCTCTTCGATGAAAATAGAAGCACTATCAATAGCGATTATTGAGGGTACGTCGAGTTCTTCCTGGGATCTTTGATTTAGTCGGTTTGTCACAAATTTCGCCTGTTCGATATCCTGCCTTACAGTTTGCTGTGTAAATACAGACCTATTTCTGTCAAAATCATTGGTAAAATAAAGTTTATGGTCACCTTTATTGAGCAGAGTAAAACCTAATCCCGTCCCTGATTCTATTATGTCAAAATTTTCAACACTGGTATTGAAATTACTGACCTGCGTAAAAATATTGTCTGAAATCACATACTTGTAAATATTAGTAATCCCTTTTTGATCACTGAGATAGTAAATGGTATTGCTGTCAACTGGTTTGGGATTAATATCCTTACTGAGTGTATTGGTCAACCTTACAACTACATTCTCAGTTGTATCTAAATCATAAAGAAATAGATTGAAATTATCATCAATATCTTTAAACTTAACATCAGCTACTACTAAAGAATCAACTGTTCTGTTTGAACTAAAAACAATAGCATCTGTGCCAGGTAAGAATTTTGGATTGACGTCATCGTAAAGATCGTTGGTCAACCTTCTTATGGCATTCCTTCTTAAGCTGATAAGAAACAGGTCATTCACGCCATTAATATCGGCACTGACAACAGCCAACCTGCCATTGTCATTAAACCCAATATCCTTGATCTGATTAAAACGCATCAAAGGCTTAGTGACAGCCACCTTATTTAAGATATTATGTTGGGAAACCTGTAGAAATCCCTGATAGGTATCAACTATCCCTAAAGTGCTTTCATCAACCCAGGAAAGGATGGGCAATTGTTCGTCATATTCCTGGTTAATTAGTCGATAACCCTTGGTTATAATTTTTTTCTCTTTCCCTGATTCCAGATTCTTTACCCTAACACTGTAGTGTCCATGGTCATTTACTGAATAGGCAAGGTGTTTACCATCAGGGCTTATCTTGATTTGATTGAATTTGTAATTACCTACTCGTTTTAAAACTTGATCTTTTTTGGAAGGCTCAACATAGTTACTGATAGCACTCGCACTAGACTCAACATAATAGTTTTGCCAATTTTTGAGAAATTGTTTGAAGGGTACTCCCAGAGTGCTGGCTATGCTATTCTCTTCATTCCTAATAATTCTGGTTAGGTTGAGTACGTTGGATATGTTGCTTCTTCCGTGTTTTATTGCAATGTAATTCCATATTGATTGACCCAACAGTTTAGCTTCCTCACCAGACAACCTCTTTAACTTTCGAAAGCGCTTATTTTGAAAATAATCCCTGACATAATCATCCATTCTAATATCCCAACCATAAGCAACATAAAGTGCAGCACCATCCATAAACCATGCAGGTAAACTCAACAAATAAGCACTTTGAAACATGTCTGACAAACTTCCTCCAAACATCATATCATTAACTAGGAGTTGAGTTGTTTTGAATAGCAACTCTTGCTTGAAGCCCTCCATTGTTCCGGGATACGCAATTTCAACTTGCAACTTTACAAAGTTCGTTTGCCCACCAATGGTAAACGGCTCCTCGTAAAGTCCTCTATTACTCTGCTGTAAATCAGTAAGCGAGTTGTAGAGAAATATCTTAGTCTTGGCGTAAGGAGCATACCCCAACACGTCTGTGATGCGGTTGAAATCTTCCTCCATAAACTCAGTAGCTATTTTTGCATTGCCCTCGCCACCGTCGTAAAAATAGATGTCGAAATTCTCTGAGCTAAAATATCTCCATGCAAGGTTTTTATGTTGAACCCTGTTCTTACCGAAAACTTCTCTTGTAGACTGACCTTGAACCTCGCTAAATACTGTGGCTAAAAACAAGATCACTATCAACGCCCTCATACCCTCTTTGACTTTATTAATAATCATCCTTAAAACCCTTCAAGATAACGAAAAAAATCTGCTGATATTTACTTCAGAATCCAATTCTTCACCAAATTCCAGTACTCTGTATAATTGATTTGCATAGTAAGGGGTTAAAGAGACTCCTTTCGTACCAAAACCATTAAAAATTCCTATTTCAGGAATTGATGGGTGAATTCCTATAAAGGGTTTTCTATCTGGCGTAGTTGGTCTAATACCCGCTTTACCTCCTACAACTTTATAGTTGGCCGTCACTAAGTTTTCAAACTTTTCTTTCAAATAACTAGTTCCTTTGTCCGTCATATTTACCGAAAGATCTTTCCAGTTGTAGGTGGCTCCAACTCTATATTTGCAGTCAATTTTCGGCAATACAAAAACACCCCTATTAATAATGGCATCGACACTTAGCGAACTACTTATTTCCAGAATTTCTCCCTTCACGGGTCTGAGAGGTAAGAAGTCAAACAGAGTCCCCAAATTAATACCCGTACAAAAAACAACTTTGTAAGCAGATATCCCCCTATACTCAACAGAGCCAGAATCAACTTTTATCAAACTTTCATCAAAAAGCTCTGGTGTAATGCTATTTAACTCTTTCAAATAGCTCCTGGTGAATTCCAAAAAGCAAGGGATATCCACATACCCGGAGGGCCTTAAACTAATACCTCCAAATGGATTAACAACACAATCATAAGATGGGCCTAATGAAATAGATTCCACATATGATTCGAATTCCGGATCCGTACTTTTTGCTTGCCAGTCGTTTTGCTCAGCCATATTTACAAATGGTCTGTATATGTTAACCCTATGTAAAAATTGACACTTTAGTAACGATTCGATTTCATGATAAAATGATTCAATTAACGGAAACAATTTATCCGCATTCCAGGTCTTGACCATTTTCCGACCAGTTATAGGGTTGTACAGGCCTGCGGCAACCATCGAGGAGGAATGAGGCTCTATTTTATCAAAAACATGAACTGTTTTGCCATTTTTTAATAAAACATGAGCTAAAACCGATCCGGCCAAGCCTTGTCCAACAATTATGAAATCAACTTTCTTGTTCAACTGAATTTGAAAAGCTTATCTGATTGAAATTTGTGCAATAAAAGGTCAAATTTGCAGGCCATTAATGGCAACTCATGATTAACATCAAATCGTTCGAATTCAATCCTTTCAACGAAAATACATATGTTCTTTCAGACAAATCGGGAGAATGCATCATTATAGATCCTGGCTGTCTTTCAAATGAAGAAAAGGATGAATTGACAAATTACATTGCAAACAAGAATTTGCAGGTAATCAAATTGGTAAATACACACTGTCATATTGATCATGTTTTTGGAAATGACTTTGTCAAACGAAAGTATGGAGTAGAATTAATTATCCATCAGCTAGACCTGCCAACCCTCGAAGCTGTCCAGGTCTATGCACCGATATACGGTTTCAAAAATTACGAGCCTGCGCAAGCAGACCAGTTCTTTGTGGAGGGTGATACGGTCGACTTTGGCAACTCCTCTCTTGAAGTCTTATTCGTTCCTGGTCATGCTCCAGGTCATGTTGTTCTGGTAAATAAGGAACAAAACTTTTGTATAGGTGGGGATGTCCTTTTTAGAGAAAGTATTGGAAGAACAGATTTACCTGGCGGAAATCATGAACAACTAATTCATTATATTCATGAAAAGATGTTCGCATTGGAAAATGATGTGGTCGTTTATCCAGGACATGGGCCAACTACTACTATTGGTCATGAGAAAGCGCACAATCCATTTTGTGCTATCAAATCAAATTGATAAGCGTGTCCATTACAAGGCATATACCCAATGTATTTACCAGTCTCAATCTTTTGTCAGGTTGTATTGGAATTGTCTACGTCACCTCGGGCAGGTTAGAGTTTGCGGCCTTCTTTGTGTGGATTGGTGCTTTTTTTGATTTTTTAGATGGTTTTTCTGCCAAATTGCTAAAAGTTTCCTCTCCTATGGGCAAGGAGCATGATTCCCTGGCCGACATGGTTACGTTTGGTGTCTTACCTTCTGTTGTGGTTTTTAAACTTCTCGAGGGCCAGGGATCTGACTATATTCCTTATGCAGCTTTTCTCATTGCTATTTTTTCTGCACTACGATTAGCCAAATTCAACGTTGACACTAATCAAAGAGAAGTTTTTATTGGCTTTCCAACACCTGCCAATGCCTTGTTTTTTACCGGATTAATATTTACCGACGCTAATCTTGTGGGGGAATTGATAACGCAATTTTTCCCCTTACTGATTGTCACTGTCGTTTTCTCACTAACTATGGTCTCTCCATTGAGATTTATTGCACTAAAATTTAGTCACCTGAATTGGAATGGAAACGAAATGAAATTTGTTTTCCTTTTAGGAGCATTGACAATTGTCCTTCTATTGGGGATACATGCTATTTCCCTTGTTGTAATATGGTACATAGCCGTTTCTCTACTTGGAAATTTATTTTCGAAATTATAGCCCGGTGTCGTTCAATAATAATAGTTCTATAACGTTGAAATATGGTTAGCGAATCATGAATACCAACTTATTTGTTGTTGCCGTTGTATGCGCATTTACATTGATTTTCCCTCAAGCGGCAAATGGCCAGAACAATAGTGTCTTGTCTACTGGACAATGGTTTAAGCTGGCAGTACCCCAAAATGGCATTTATAAGATCGATCAGGACTTTTTAAGCAGTTTGGGACTTGATC
>JAJCYL010000584.1 GCA_029262955.1 Cytophagales bacterium
GTTCTATTTATAAATGCATGTAAATCGTCCCAAAGCTCATCATCTATTTCCCGACAATCAGATTCAAATGTTACCCCATCGGATACGAGTGCTGCAAATGGTGCGTCACTAGCCGTCGAAAAAACTCCCCTTATATACAGGGCTGCAAAATCTAGAATATGGGATCTTTTGCATACAAAGCTTGAGCTAAGTTTTAATTGGGAAAATCAATTGGTTAATGGCATTGCTCAATTGGAGTTGACACCCTTTCTCTATTCTCAGGAAAATTTAATTTTAGATGCCAAAGGGTTTGATGTTTTGAAAGTGAGTAAAGTCACTAAGAATGGTCAGATTGATCTTGTATATGATTACAATGGTTTGAAGTTAGACATTGCCCTTGACCGGGAATATAGTAAAGACGAGAGAATACAGATAAGAATTGCTTATATAGCTCAACCAAATGAATTGGAAGAAGGAGGAAGTGAGGCAATTTCTTCTGATAAGGGATTGTACTTTATAAATCCGCTTAAATCAAATCCTAACAAACCTCAGCAAATCTGGACCCAGGGAGAAACAGAATCTAATTCTGCTTGGTTCCCGACAATCGATTCCCCTAACGAACGATGTACGCAGGAAATGTTCATTACTGTAGCTGATAAATTTAAAACCCTATCAAATGGTAAATTAGTTTATTCCAGAAAGAATGAAGGTGGTACTCGCACTGACTATTGGAAAATGGACAAACCGCACGCACCATATCTTTTCATGATTGCAGTGGGGGAATTTAGTGTTGTTAAAGAGGCTGAAAGTGAAATTCCAATTGATTACTGGGTTGAACCGGAATACGAGGAATTTGCAGATGATATATTTGGTAATACACCAGAAATGATAGCTTTTTTCTCTGAACTACTCGAATATCCATATCCGTGGGACAAATATTCTCAGGTTGTGGTAAGAGATTATGTCTCTGGTGCTATGGAAAATACCACAGCCTCAGTTTTTATGGAAGACCTCCAGGTCACAAATCGTGAGCTGCTGGACGAAAACTGGGACTACATTATTGCTCACGAACTCATACATCAATGGTTTGGTGATTTAGTCACCTGCGAGTCATGGTCCAATCTTCCTTTAAATGAGGGATTTGCAAATTATGGGGAATACCTGTGGAACGAATACAAATATGGGATCGATGAAGCCGACTATTCCGGGTGGGTTGAACTTCAGAATTATCTCGCGGAAGCGGAAACAAAACAAGTTCCACTTATCAGGTATTATTATGAAAATAGGGAAGATATGTTTGACAGTCATTCCTACGCCAAAACTGGAAGAGTGCTGCATATGTTAAGAAAATACGTCGGTGATGAAGCCTTCTTTAATTCATTGAGTCATTACCTAAAAGCTAATGCCTATCAGGCCGTCGAAATTAATGACCTCAGATCCTCTTTTGAAACTGTAACAGGAGAAGATCTAAATTGGTTTTTCGATCAATGGTTTCTCTCCCCTGGACATCCCTTGATCAATGTTTCACATACCTATGAGCAGGATTCTTTACATGTATATATTACTCAACTTCAGGACACCACCTTGGCACCTATATATAAGTTGCCACTATATCTTGACATTCATACCAGTCAGGAAATTGATAGGTATGCGCTGATGATAGAAGAAGAAGCTGAAAAATACAGTTTTTATTATCCCGACCAGCCGCAGTTGGTGTTGTTTGATTCAGAACAACAATTATTGGGAGAGGTAACTCATTTTAAGTCCCCTGAAGAGTTACAGTACCAATATTTCAATGGCGATAACTTTCTGTCAAGATTTTTTGCCCTTTTCGAAATTCAGGAAAGCTTAGATGAAACATTGAAAAGAAATGTAGTTAAAGCTGCTCTTGCGGATTCTTCATGGCGCATCAGGTCAGAAGCAATTGATTTGCTTGATGAGAATGAAATGTTGGAAGATGTTGAGATTGTCCAAATGCTTGAAGAGTTAAGTAGTGACAAAAAATCATTGGTTAGAGCATCTGCCTTAGCCGCCCTGACACAAACTAGCCCAGAGAACTATGCCGACTTAATAAAATCATCTTTAAAAGACAGCTCATACAGTGTTGTTGGCGTAGCATTATCATCATTTCTCACTTTCGAAGAATCACCTGACCAATCACTGATTGATAATTTCGCCAAGTCTGACAACATTAATGTATTGATACCTGTTGCTGATTATTACCTGAGTCAAAAGGATTTCTCCAGGTTTGAGTGGTTTTCAAACAAGATTTCTGCACTTAATGGACAGAGTCTTTATTTCTTTTTGCAATACCTAAACCAATATTTAGTGATTGCGCCGGAGGATCAAAGGAAGTCTTCTATTGATAAAATGGAACAAATGGCCCTAAATCATCATCTATTTTACGTCAGGCTAGCTGCTTTCCAGAGCCTTATTATTTTGTCTGACCTTGAAGGAGTGGAGGATAAAATAAATGGGGTAAAGTCAGCAGAAAAAGATCCACGCCTCATACAATTTTATAGCCAATATTAGAGCTAATTCAGTTGGGGAATTTTCCTTTGGAGCAAAAGTTTGATTAGAATAAAAAAGCCCCTATTTTTGCGCTTCCTTTAAAATCGAGAGATGTGGTTTTAGGGGAAATGTTCTTGTTTTTGATGTGATTTTGAAGTGAAACGGGGAGATACCGAAGCGGTCAAACGGGGCAGACTGTAAATCTGTTGGCTCAGCCTTCGTAGGTTCGAATCCTGCTCTCCCCACCACGAGGTGTGAGTGTGGATTTGAGTTTGAGTGTGAAAATTTTAAAGGGTGCTATGGACACCCACACACAAACCCAAACTCACACATAATTGCGGGTGTAGCTCAGTTGGTAGAGCGACAGCCTTCCAAGCTGTAGGTCGCCGGTTCGAACCTGGTCACCCGCTCATATGGGAGTGAGTATGTTGTGTGGGAGAGCGTGTGAATATGATAAATGTTTCACACCAGCACCCAAACTCACACTCACACCCGCTGGCCGACGTAGCTCAGGGGTAGAGCGCTTCCTTGGTAAGGAAGAGGTCAGGGGTTCAAATCCCCTCGTTGGCTCGAAGTTGATTTGTTGTAACTATTAAATATTTTAACCTAATATAAGATTTTCAAACATGGCTAAAGAAAACTTTGATCGTTCCAAACCCCACGTTAATATTGGTACTATCGGTCACGTTGACCACGGTAAGACAACATTAACGGCTGCTATTACCAAAGTGTTGGCAGAAAAAGGTTTATCTGAAGTAAGAGATTTTTCATCAATTGACAATGCTCCTGAGGAGAAAGAAAGAGGTATTACTATTAATACCGCTCACGTGGAGTACACAACTGAGAACAGACATTATGCACACGTTGACTGTCCGGGTCACGCTGACTATGTGAAAAACATGGTTACTGGCGCTGCCCAAATGGATGGTGCTATCCTTGTGGTAGCAGCAACTGACGGTCCAATGCCCCAGACAAGAGAACACATTCTCCTTGCTCGCCAGGTAGGTGTACCGGCTTTAGTTGTTTTTATGAACAAAGTCGACCTTGTTGATGATCCTGAATTATTAGAGCTTGTTGAAATGGAAGTGAGAGAACTTCTTAACTTCTATGATTTTCCAGGTGATGATATTCCAATTATTCAGGGATCAGCCTTAGGCGCTTTAAATGGTGAAGCACAGTGGGTAGAAAAAGTTGTGGAATTAATGGCTTCGGTAGATAGCTACATTCCGATTCCTGAAAGAATGATCGACAAAGATTTCTTGATGCCTGTTGAGGATGTTTTCTCAATCACAGGTCGAGGTACAGTTGCTACTGGTAGAATTGAAAGAGGTGTTACTAATACTGGTGACCCTGTAGATATTATTGGTATGGGTGCTGAGAACATGAAATCGACCATCACGGGTGTTGAAATGTTCCGTAAGATCCTGGACCGTGGAGAAGCTGGAGACAACGTTGGTTTATTGTTAAGAGGTATTGAAAAAACTGACATCAAAAGAGGCATGATTATTTGTAAGCCTGGATCAGTTAATCCTCACGCACACTTCAAAGCTGAAGTTTACGTGTTGTCAAAAGAAGAAGGTGGTCGTCATACGCCATTTTTCAACAGGTACAGACCTCAGTTTTACCTGAGAACAACTGACGTAACTGGTGAAATCAAACTACCTGATGGTGTTGAGATGGTAATGCCGGGTGACAATATTACCATTGAAGTTGACCTTATCAATAAGGTAGCACTTGAACCAGGTTTACGTTTTGCGATCAGAGAAGGTGGTAGAACTGTAGGTGCTGGTCAGGTAACAGAAATTCTTGACTAAATAGAACAAAGATCAAAGGTTTCGGGTGCGATTCATATTCCATGAATCGCACTTGTTTCTTTCTTAAAAAGAAATACCTTTGCAGTCCCATTTTCGAAAGGGACAAAAGGGGGATACGGGTGTAGCTCAATTGGTAGAGCGACGGTCTCCAAAACCGTAGGCTGTGGGTTCGATTCCTACCACCCGTGCTTATGGATTAAAAAGAGAGTGAAGTAAATGATAAAATTGAAAGCATTTATGATGGAGTCTTATGACGAAATGAGACTCAAAGTTTCATGGCCAAAATACGCCGAGCTACAGAGTAGTTCAGTGCTCGTTTTGGTGGCCTCTTTGATATTTGCGCTACTTATTGGGATAATTGATCTCGCTTTCGATAATGCAATGGACTGGTTTTATAGTGCATTCTAATTGACCAAAGAATAGGAAAGATGACGGAATTAAGTTGGTACGTAATCAGGGCAATAAGCGGTCAAGAGAAAAAGGTTAAAGCCTATCTGGAGAACGAAATTTCTAGACAAAAACTTGAAGAAGACATTCCACAAGTTTTGATTCCTTCAGAGAAAGTCTATGAAATGAGGAATGGGAAGAAAAGAGTAAGAGAAAGAAATTTTTTTCCAGGATATATTTTAGTATCGGCTAACCTCACAAAAGGTGAGACGGTTCACACGATTAATAGTATACCTGGAGTTATAGGATTTTTGGGGTCAAATGACAAAGGAGCTGACAGAGTACCTGTGCCACTAAGACAAAGTGAGGTAAACAGAATACTTGGTAAGGTTGATGAGGTTGATGAATTGGAAGAGACGTTGGATAGACCTTTTATTGTTGGTGAATCAGTCAAAGTAATGGATGGTCCATTCAGTGGATTTACAGGAGCCGTGGAAGAGATTTTTGAGGAGAGAAAGAAACTGAATGTAATGGTTAAAATATTCGGAAGAAATACGCCTGTAGAGCTTAATTATATACAGGTAGAAAAAGAGGAATAATAAGTAATGGCAAAAGAAATTAGTGGTTATTTAAAACTTCAGGCAAGAGGTGGAACAGCAAACCCATCTCCTCCCATAGGACCAGCACTTGGTAGTAAGGGTCTTAATATAATGGAGTTTTGTAAGCAGTTTAATGGCAGAACTCAAGATAAAATGGGTCAATTACTTCCGGTATTGATAACAATATATACCGACAAGTCTTTTGATTTTGTAATCAAAACACCTCCTGCGCCAGTGCTGTTATTAGAGGCGGCGAAGGCAAAGAAAGGCTCTGGAGAACCCAATAGATTGAGGTCAGGTTCCGTTACCTGGGATCAGGTGAAGCAAATAGCTGAAACGAAAATGGCGGATTTGAATGCATTCAAAATAGAATCAGCCATGAAGATGGTCGCAGGAACAGCGAGAAGTATGGGAATAAATATTAAAGGACAAGCTCCCTGGGCTTAACTAGCAAGAGAATGGCGAAATTAACGAAGAACCAAAAGGAAGCACTTAAGCTTTACGATCCAGAGCAGCTTTATTCAATTGAAGAAGCTTCTGATCTGGTTAAGAAAATAACCTTTAGCAAGTTTGACAGTTCAATTGATCTGAATGTAAGGCTTGGAGTCGATCCTAAAAAGGCTGATCAGATGGTTAGAGGTGTTGTGGCCTTACCGCATGGCATTGGCAAAGACGTGAAAGTCCTTGTGCTTTGTACTCCAGACAAGGAGCAGGAAGCAAAAGATGCTGGTGCTGACTATGTTGGTTTGGACGAGTTCATCAAAAAGATAGAAGGTGGCTGGACTGACATGGACGTCATTGTTACCATGCCAACTGTAATGGCAAAGGTCGGTAAGCTTGGAAGAGTACTTGGACCAAGAGGATTAATGCCAAACCCAAAGTCTGGCACAGTAACTATGGACATTGGTAAAGCAGTGACCGAGGTGAAGGCAGGTAAAATAGATTTTAAGGTTGATAAATCAGGAATCATTCATGCCAGTATTGGTAAAGTGTCATTTCCTCCGGAAAAGATTAAGGAGAATGCTCTTGAAATGATTCAGACCATAAATAAGCTAAGGCCTTCATCGGCTAAGGGCACATATTTAAAAAGTATTTCTCTTTCAAGTACCATGAGTACTGGTATTTCGATTGATCAAAGCACTATATAATCATGACCAGGGAAGAAAAAGGTAATATTATCGATGAGCTGGCAGAGAAGTTGGCTAATACGGGTTTTTTCTATTTGACTGATGCCTCTGGCCTTACTGTTGCCGAGGTGAATGCATTTAGAGGTCTGTGTTTCGAGAAAGGCATCGAATATCGAGTGGCCAAGAATACCTTGATTAAGAAGGCATTGGAGAAACAAGAGGCAGACTTTTCGGAGTTGGATACTGCATTGACAGGATTCTCGGGGATACTCTTCTCACCAGATTCTGGTAATCTACCAGCTAAAATTATTAGGCAATTTCATAAGACTGACAAAGCCCAAAGACCAAAGTTAAAGGCTGCTTCCATAGATTCTGAGCTTTTTATTGGCGAGGAACATTTAAACGCACTAAGTGAGCTCAAGTCTAAAAATGAGCTTATTGGTGAAATTATTGGTCTTTTACAATCACCTACAACTAACGTTATGTCTGCTTTACTAAGCGGTAAGAGTAAGTTGTCAGGGATAGTAAAAACTTTGTCAGAGCGAGAGTAGGTATAAATTATTAAAAAAATTAATTGTAAGTAAAAATGGCAGATTTAAAAGCATTCGCTGAGCAGTTGGTGAACTTAACGGTAAAAGAGGTTAATGAACTGGCTGATATTTTAAAAGACGAGTATGGCATAGAGCCTGCTGCAGCTGCGGCACCAGTAATGGTTGCCGGTGGTGGAGGCGGAGATGCCGCTGGTGCAGCAGAAGAGAAATCTTCTTTCGATGTAGTACTCACTTCGGCTGGGCAAGCCAAGTTAGCTGTTGTTAAATTGGTTAAGGAATTGACTGGACTTGGTTTGAAAGAAGCTAAAGAATTAGTCGATGGAGCACCTAAGGCAGTAAAAGAAGGCGTTGCTAAAGACGAGGCTGAGGCTTTGAAAAAGCAACTTGAAGAAGCAGGAGCAGAAGTAGAGCTGAAGTAATCAAAACGGTCGTAAATACCGACCTAAAGAGGATATTCAGGCCTGGTCCCGATCACAATCGGGATCAGGTCTTTTCCTGTTTATACTATAGTTGTCCCAAAAGGCCAACCAGCTGCAGAACGACTGTGGCATTAATTTCTTGTAACTAAACTGATTAAAACCTTGGCAGTAACAGGTTCAGGAAGAAAAAATTTCTCTTCCATTAAAAGAGTAATCGATTACCCAGATTTTCTTGACGTTCAGGTAAGATCATTCAGAGATTTTTTTCAATTGGAAACACCAGCTGAAAAAAGAGCTCAGGAAGGCCTGTACAAAGTGTTCTCAGAAAACTTTCCCATTGCAGACTCTCGGGAGAACTATGTCTTAGAATTCGTCGACTATCTGGTGGATCCACCAAAATATAACGTGGATGAGTGTATTGATCGTGGACTCACTAACTCAGTACCCCTGAAAGCAAAGCTTAGATTGCTTTGCAATGATGAGGACAACGAGGACTTTGAAACCATAGAACAGGAAGTATTTCTTGGAAATATACCCTACATGACTGATAAGGGCTCCTTTGTGATAAACGGAGCTGAAAGAGTTATTGTATCTCAATTACACCGGTCGCCAGGCGTGTTCTTTGCACAGAGTAAACACACCAACGGAACAAAGCTTTATTCGGCCAGAATTATTCCTTTTAAGGGTTCATGGATTGAATTCGCTACCGACGTTAACAACGTCATGTATGCTTATATTGATAGGAAGAAGAAGTTTCCAGTTACTACTCTATTAAGAGCGATTGGTTATGGTACAGATAAAGATATTCTGGACCTTTTCGGCTTATCTGAAGAAATCAATGCGACACTTAAGGATTTGAAGAAGGTTATCGGCAGAAAGCTTGCGGCCAGAGTACTTCGAACCTGGACTGAGGATTTTGTTGATGAAGATACCGGAGAGGTTGTTTCAATAGATCGAAATGAAGTGCTTCTCGAAAGAGATTCAATTCTTGCAGAAGAGGACATTGAAACCATTGTAGAATCGGGAACCAAGTCTATAATTCTTCATAGAGAAGACGTAAACGTTACAGACTACTCTATTATATACAACACCTTACAAAAGGATAATTCCAATTCAGAAAAAGAAGCGGTTGAGCAAATCTACCGTCAGTTGAGGAACACTGAAGCACCAGACGAACAAACTGCGAGAGACGTAATTCAGAGTTTATTCTTTAGTGATAAGAGATACGATTTAGGTGAAGTTGGTAGATACAGAATCAACAGAAAGCTTGGATTAGAGATTGATGCAGATACCAAGGTCCTAACAAAAGAAGATATCATTCAGATTGTCAAGTACCTGATAGGACTGATTAACTCTAAAGCTGTAGTCGACGACATCGACCACTTGAGCAATAGGAGGGTAAGAACAGTAGGGGAGCAGTTGTACTCACAATTTGGTGTTGGTCTTGCCAGAATGGCGAGAACCATTAAGGAAAGAATGAATGTTCGCGACAATGAAGATTTCAAGCCTGTTGATCTGATCAACGCGAGGACATTGTCATCTGTGATTAACTCATTCTTCGGAACGAATCAGTTATCTCAGTTCATGGACCAAACGAATCCACTGTCTGAGATTACTCATAAAAGAAGAATGTCTGCCTTAGGGCCAGGTGGTCTTTCAAGGGAGAGAGCAGGTTTTGAGGTTCGTGATGTACATTATACCCACTATGGCAGACTATGTACCATTGAAACTCCTGAAGGACCAAATATTGGTTTGATCTCGTCTCTATGTGTTCATGCGACAGTTAATCAGATGGGCTTCATTGAGACGCCATATAGATTGGTGAAGAAGGGTCACGTGACGGATGAAGTAGCATTCCTGACGGCTGAGGAAGAAGATACTCATAACATTGCTCAGGCAAACGCCCCATTAGACGCGAAGAGCAATTTCGTTAATGATAAGGTTAAGGCACGATTCGAAGGTGACTTCCCGATTGTAGAACCAGGTGATGTCACTTATATGGACATTGCGCCTAATCAAATCGTGTCAGTTGCAGCGTCCATGATTCCATTTCTGGAACATGATGATGCAAACAGGGCTTTGATGGGATCGAACATGCAGCGCCAGGCTGTACCATTATTAAAACCAGAAGCACCAATCGTTGGAACCGGTCTTGAAGAAAGGCTTGCTCGCGATTCTCGTTCACTAATTGTGGCTGAAGGAGATGGTGTAATTGATTATGTCGATGGTACTAAAATCGTAGTCAAATACGACCTTGATGATGAGAAACGACTAGTTTCTTTTGATGAGGAAAAGATTACCTATGACTTGGTTAAGTTCAGAAGAACCAATCAAGACACCTGCATTAACCTTAAATCCATTGTAAAAAAGGGAGAGAAAGTTAAAGAAGGTCAGATATTGTGCGAAGGCTTTGCTACTCAAGGAGGTGAAATTGCCCTTGGACAAAATCTTAAGGTTGCATTTATGCCTTGGCAGGGATACAACTTTGAAGATGCAATTGTGATTTCAGAAAAGGTGGTAAGAGAAGACATATTTACCTCTATCCACATTGAAGAGTTTGATCTCGAAGTCCGAGATACTAAGCGAGGAGAAGAAGAATTAACTTCTGAGATACCAAATGTTAGTGAGGAAGCGGTTAAAAACCTTGATGAAAATGGCGTTATCAGGATTGGTGCTGAAATTAAAGAAGGAGACATTTTAATTGGTAAGATTACTCCTAAAGGAGAATCAGATCCCACTCCTGAAGAAAAGCTGCTCCGAGCTATTTTTGGCGACAAGGCTGGCGATGTGAAAGACGCTTCTCTAAAAGCACCTCCATCGCTCAAGGGCGTCGTGATTGAGACCAAATTGTTCTCAAGACCAAGAAAAGACAAAGACCTAAGAGCTAAGTCGAAGAAGGAAGTTGAAATGCTTAAGAATAAGTATGGACAACAACTTCTTCAATTAAGATCAGAAATGATCGCGAAAATGGTCGAGCTCCTTAGTGGCAAAGAATCACTTGGCGTTAAGCATAAATTTGGTGAAGAAGTACTTTCAAAAGGGGTGAAGTTCAATGCCAAAAATGTTGAACAAAACATCTTCCCTCCAAAGAATATTTACAAGGACGAGAGTACTTATAATGTACAGGAAGAAGTAAATCTGATTTCAGACCTTAACCTTGATAATTGGACCAAAGATGAAAATGTAAATAGCTTGCTTTTCGCGATGGTCAAAAATTATTTAAAGAAGAGGAACGACATTGCAGGAGAATTTAAAAGAGAACGATTCACCCTTGAAGTAGGTGATGAATTGCCAGCTGGAATCGTTCGATTGGCAAAAGTTTACGTCGCTAAGAAGCGCAAGCTTAAAGTCGGTGATAAGATGGCGGGTCGTCATGGTAATAAAGGTGTTGTGGCCAAAATCGTTCGTGAAGAGGATATGCCTTTCATGGAAGATGGGACACCACTGGATATTGTTCTTAACCCTCTAGGTGTACCTTCGAGGATGAACATTGGTCAGATATACGAGACTGTTCTTGGATTTGCCGGTTTGAAGTTAGGTCGAAGGTATGCAACACCAATATTTGATGGAGCATCATTAGATCAGGTTGAGGAAGAATTAACCGAGGCTGGTTTAGCTGAGTTTGGTCGAATGCACCTCATTGATGGGCTTACCGGTCATAGATTTGATCAACCAACAACAATTGGTGTGA
>JAJCYL010000585.1 GCA_029262955.1 Cytophagales bacterium
AAGGATGATATAACCACTATCTTCAGCAGGTCTATCTGGATTTTTTGGAAGGACATCTCCCTTATTCATTGCCTGCCTGAAAAGGAACTCTGTTGTTTGCTCGAGTGTCGTATCAGCGCTTATTGTGATAGCTTCTATTACTTTTGGAACATCCCAACAGTGTGATAAATCTGTTAGTGCTGTAAAAAGAGCTGCGTTCTTTTTATAGTTCCTTAGATGTCGCATTGCTTCATCCATTGATGAAGCCTTTATCATATTTTCCTTTAATTCTTCTCCTAAAACTTTCATTCTCGTTTCAGGAAGATTGTATAAAGACCCAATGAGGTCCTCTGGACGTCGCTTAATGAGAGAAGTTAAATATGGAGAATTACCAAAAACACCTAGAAGGAGTGCCTTTAACGTATCTGACTTTTCAAGATCTAAGAGGAATTCATTTGCCCATTTTTTTTCCGCAAGGTCAGACCTGAGATCAGCAAGGCAACTTTCTGCAAGATTCAAATTATGTGGTACAGGTGCTGCATTAATTCTCTGACTTAGATTCTTCATATAGATTGGCCACCCACTTATAAAAAAACAAGATTTATTCTCATCCAATACTAAAATTTTTAGAAGGAAAGAATTTATAGATCATCTAACTCAATTAAGTTTATGGTGATTTTCACGATTTGGAAATGATAATCATGTATTTTTTAAGCAGAGGCCAGTTGAGGAATTGGATGAATTGGAAACCTCATGATGACCCGTAGGCCTGGCACGTTATCCTCTAAACGTATGGCGCCTTTGTAGGCATTAATGACAGCGCCAACCATAGAGAGCCCTAAGCCACTTCCTGGTTTAGATCTGCTCTCTTCCAAACGAACAAATCTGCGGAAGACTCTCTTTTTATTTTCTTCAGTAATCCCTTCCCCATTATCAGCAATATGAATTTCCACATATTGGTTGTTTTGCCTTACCATCAATTCGATAATGGTTTTGTGATCTTTTGCCTTTAAATCTCCTCTACCGTATTTCAAAGCATTATCGATCACATTGGTAATGGCCTGGGAGATTAATTGTCTATCAGCTAGGATTGTTAAATTTTCTGAAATTGATAGTTTTAATTCCATACCTTCATCATCGATGACAGGTTCATAAAGTTCTGCAACTTCTTCCATCACTTGGCTAAGGTCGACAATATCTTTTTGTTCATTATCTGCTCCAGCTTCTAATCGAGCAATTTTTAAAAGCGCATTGAATGTTTTGATAAGATTGTCGGCTTCTTCAATCGTGCCCTGCAAGGCCGCGATTTGGGCTTTTTCGCCATGAGGATCTATTAAAGCTTCTTCTGCTTTAATGCGAATGCGGTTGATCGGCGTTTTCAGATCATGAGCAATATTATCTGTTACTTCCCTCATGCCACTCATCAGAGATTCTATCTTAGTGAGCATGTTATTAAGATTGGCAGAAAGTTGATCTAATTCATCGTTCGATCCATTAATTGGGATTCGCTCAGACAAATCACCTGCCATGATAGATTTACTTGTTTCTGAAATTTGGTTGATACGGTTAAGTAGATTACGACTGACCCAGAGGCCTGTACCCAGTCCAAATGCTGCTAATAGTCCCAGGCCAATAAAGAATATTTTTCGGGCCGTGTAGATGAAATGCAATTGATCTTCAATATCACGCCCGACAATAAGTATTAGCCCGCCATCTACCCGGAAAGGTATGCCGACCGCATTTCGTTTTTCTCTCTTTTGATCTTGCTGCCAAATATAACTAAATTGAGCACCACGATTAACTTGACGCAATTCTGTTGGAATACGACTTAAACTACCTGCTATTTTTTGGCCTGCTTGTGTTCCGAAGAAATAAAGTGAGTTCCCTGGTTTTCTTGAGCGGGTTGCTATTGTTGCAGCTAAACGCGATGAACCGCCCTGACGATATTGCTCCGCCAAGCCTTTCACTTCGGCTGTGATGACCTCAACTAGTTGCTGGGTTAAAAGTGCGTTTGTTTTCCAGCCCGTGTATGTTCCAACTGCAATACTAGCTAAAATGATGACAAGCAAGTAAACGGCTGAAAGACGAAATGCTGTGGTTTTGAATAGACGGTTAAGCGCCATCGGTTATCATATATCCTGCGCCGCGAATGGTCTGTAATAATGTCTCATCAAAGTCTTTATCGATTTTTGACCGAAGACGAGACATGTGAACATCTATAACATTTGTTCCGGGATCAAAATGATAATCCCAAACATTTTCGAGCAACATGGTTCTTGTGACGACTTGCCCCTTATGGCGCATTAAATATTCAAGCAAACGGTATTCTCTTGGTACTAGCTGAATATCAACACCTGAACGAGAGACTTTTTGTGACATTCTTTCTAGAAGTAGATCTCCTACTTTAAGTTCAGAGTTTTCTGTTCCTGATCCATGACGGCGCATGAGCACTTCTATTCGGGCTTGAAGTTCACTTAATGCAAATGGTTTGGTGAGATAGTCATCTCCACCAGACTTTAATCCTTTTACCCGCTCATCAACTTTATCAAGGGCGCTTAGAATAAGAACAGGAGTGTTAATCTCGTTTGCTCTTAAAGTTTCAATGATGGAGAGGCCATCTCGGTTGGGTAACATGCGATCAATAATGAGAACGTCATATTCTTTTTTTAAACCATATTGGAGACCAATTTCGCCGTCATCTGAATGATCGACATTATGACCACTTTCCCCAAGTGCTTTGCAAAGAAAGCGGGCAGTTTCTAAATCATCCTCAATTAATAGAATTTGCATATTTTTATCCCGATTAAAAAAGGAGGAACTTATTTCCCTCTAAGCTCCTCCTTCATTCGTTTTTTGACTATTTTTTATTTGTTTTCAGTTTTAAACCGTAATAAGGACCATTTTTAACTCTTATCAAAATGACCTTAGCCAATGTCTTCTTCGCTTTTACGATTTCAGATGTTACGTCTGCCGGGAAGTTCACTGACTTACCATTAACTTCCAGAATAACATCACCAACTTTGATTCCTTTGACTGAAGCGTCACTGTCTGGATTTACTTCAGTGATTACGACACCTTTATTCCCTTTGCCTAAATCTCTGGCAGGTGCCAATGATAGACCAATATCATCAAGGGCTTTATTATCTAGTTCAAGTGCTGGTTCGTTTTTTTGCAAAGCTGCCAGTTTTTTACCATCTGGGAAAGTGCCAAGTTTTACTGATACTTGTTTCTGAGAGCCACTACGCAAGACTACAAGAGCAATAACTTCATCAGGTCTGATTTCCCCAATTTGGCGCATTAAATCACGAACGTCTGCAATCTTAACTCCATTCACTGAAAGAATAACATCTCTCACTTTCAGGTCAGATTTTGTAGCAGGCCCGCCTTTTACCAAACGCGTAACTAGTGCGCCTGATGGTTTGTCCATTGAGAGACCTTCGGCAATATCTTCACTAACATTTTGAATATTAATACCAAGCCAACCGCGAACAACTGAGCCACCTTTACGTAGATCTTTTGCAATTTTTTGAACAACATTTGCGGGGATTGCAAATGCTATACCGACATTGCCACCTGATGGGCTGTAGATGGCTGTATTCACGCC
>JAJCYL010000586.1 GCA_029262955.1 Cytophagales bacterium
GGCTTGTATCAATATTGGGGATGCCACACGAACTGTTAATACAGAATTTCGACTTTATCCCAATCATAGCAGGATAATTGAAAGCTTTGTACAATTGGGGTTCAACAATCTTCCCAATGTTATCTGGAAAAAACCTACAAATTCTCCTAACAAATTTATGGGCTCTGGAACGCTACCGGTTGGTGCTTATGTAACCTTGGAGCATGAATATATCTTAGTGTTTAGAAAAGGCGAGAAAAGGAAGTTCCCTACCAATGACGAAAAGGCAAAAAGGTTGGAAAGTGCATTTTTCTGGGAGGAAAGAAATCGGTGGTTTTCAGATACCTGGGACCTGAAGGGAATTAGCCAGAAACTACTTAATCAAAACAGGAGTCGTAGTGCTGCCTACCCAGTTGAGGTTCCTCATCGATTGATTAATATGTATTCTTTAATTGGAGATACAGTTCTCGATCCATTTAATGGCACCGGCACCACTACCATGGCAGCAATTGCTAATACAAGAAACAGCATCGGCTTCGACATTGACAAAAACCTCCTTCAAACAACAATTGAATCTACACCTCAACAGTTAAAACATTGTCAATTAATTGTAAATGAAAGGTTACAACAGCATAAGAAATTTGTAGCTCATTGTGAGAAAGGATCTCTCGGGCATCACAATAAGCACTATAATTTCCCGGTAAAAACTCGTCAGGAAACTACAATTAAATTCCCCGTGTTGGATGAGTTAACCATTCAAAATGATACCATTATAGCGCTGTATAAATAAAAAGAGGAAAGCTAGTGCCCTCCTCTTTTTGTAGCTAATTAATAAAAAGTTACGAAATCTTGATCGTCTTAATTGGCTGGGGTTGTGCTTCAGCTTTTTTAGGAATAGTCAGGTTAAGCACACCATTTTCGTACTGCCCTTTTATCTTGTCGCCGTCCACAGTTTCGGGCAAGGTAAAGGACCTTTTGAACGATTGATACCCAAATTCCCTTCGCCTGTAATTATCCTCATCAACTTGATCTTCAGATTTCTTTTCGAATGAGATCGTCAAGAGGTTATCATTGATTTCAATATTAAAGTCCTTCTTTTCCAAGCCGGGAGCAGCCAACTCCAAATCGAAGGAGTCATTTGCTTCTTTAATATTGACCGCAGGGTTTGAATTAAATTTCGATAATTCATTTTCTCCATTCCAATACAAATCTTTGGTGAAAAAATCATCAAAGAACCTGTTCAAAGTTGGAACGTTGTAGTAATTTCTTTTTACAAGTGACATATTTACCTCCTTATTTTAATTTTAGTTTTTAATTATAAATCTGCTAATCATTCAACAACTCTTGTACCAATTGAGAAAATTGACCTTTTTACATAGTTTTCATGCCTTTATGTCAGTTTTTATATTAAAATAAACAATAAACAAGTCATTTTGTCACATTAAATTGGATTTATGCATACTAAAACTCAAGCCATTGCTATAAAAACCGAGTTGCTGAGTGAGTGCCACAGGACGGTTGACTCCAGAATCACCACCTTTCAAAATGCAATTGAGGACTCAGCAAAGGCTGCAAGAGAGGAAAGCAAAAGTAGTGCAGGTGATAAATATGAAACATCCCGAGCCATGATGCATCTTGAAATTGAAAAGAATACTGCTCAATTGTCTCAGGTAATGAAATCGAAGAAAACATTATCCTCTCTAAGCTCCACAATTGTAGTTAACGCAATAGAGTTAGGAGCTTGTGTATTTACAAATTTAAATAACTATTACCTTGCTATTGGTGCAGGTCAGATTACAATCCAAGGTATTGACTATCAGGTAATCTCACCAGTTTCTCCAATAGGGCAGCTACTTATTGGATTAAAAGCAGGAGATTCTTTTTCCTTTAGAGATAAGGCCTATGTAATTTTAGAAGTCATCTAATAGCATAGAAAAGTTTAAATTGGCTTAAAATTATTTCAATCATGAAACGAAATATCGTACATCTATACATTGTCGTCAGCATTGCCTCGATCTCTTTGAGCTGCTCTACAAGTGAAAAAAAATCCAAGACAGTTGCCCTCGGTAATATTGAAATGGCTGTGACCAGTTCACAGGATGCAATAGATCATTTTGAAAATGGTGTTCTTCTGCTTCATTCATTTATGTATAGCGATGCCGCTGCTTCATTTCAAAAAGCTCAATCAATTGATCCGGATTTTGCGATGGCTTATTGGGGAGAAGCTATGACTAACAATCACCCTTTATGGTCGGAACAAAACTATGAAAAGGGAGTAGCCATTCTCAATGATCTCGGGTCATCCAAAGAGGAGCGGTTGGCAAAAGCACCAACTACATTAGAAAAGGATTTTTTAATGGGAGTTGAAATAATGTATGGCGAAGGAACGAAAATCGAACGAGACGATGCTTATGCTGAGCACATGGCTCAACTTTTTGATAAATACCCCGGTAATAACGAAATAGCTGCCTTTTATGCACTTGCATTATTAGGATCCGTTGAGGAAGGACGTGACTATGAAGTATATGGAAAAGGTGCAAAAATTGCCCAGGGTATTCTTGAAGAGAATCCCAGGCATCCAGGAGCTCTGCACTATTTGATACACTCGTATGACGACCCTGAGCATGCACCTTTAGCAATTGAGGCAGCCAACAAGTATTCAAAAGTAGCTCCAGACGCAGGTCATGCCCTGCACATGCCCTCCCACATTTATATTGCCTTGGGTATGTGGAACGAGGTAATCGCCTCAAATATCAGATCTTATGAAGCCAAGCTTAAAAAAGTTGCTCAAAATGAGAAATTAGGTTGGAATCTTCATGCCTATCATTGGCTGTTGTATGGTTATTTGCAAAATAATGACATTGCCAATGCTGACAAAATCATGCAAAACATGGTTCCTTATATTGAATCCAACACAGCCAATTACACACGCTATTACGCCATAGAAATGCTGGGTATCTATCTGGCTGAAACTGGTAATTGGAACAGCCCTTTTTCCTCAATCATGGTGAATACCGAAGATTTGAATGTGCAATCGAAAACCTCACAATTATTCATTGAAGGTTATAAGGCCATACTCAAGAATGATGTTGAATCGGTTAATGACAAAATAAAACAGATTGAAAGTGAAATCACCAAAGCTGAAAACAAATTGGTCACTAAAGGAATAACTGTTTGTAGTGGTGTTGGTTTTGCCTCCAGGACACCCACTCAAAATGACCTGGACCACGGCCAGTTGTTATCTCTGGAACTGAAGGCTAGTCTGGCTATGGTCAACAACAAAAGCGATGAAGAAATTGAATCACTTTTGAAACAAGCCACTACCCTCGAAAGTAATATCTCATTCAATTTTGGACCTCCTTCAATAATTCTCCCCTCTTATGAGCTGTTTGGTAATTGGTTATTGGAAAATGGGAGGTACGAAGAAGCAATTGTTCAATTCGATAAATCATTGAAAAAAGGACCTAAAAGACGATTGGCTCTAAATGGTAAGTTAAAAGCCGCTCGCGAATTAGGCAACGATGCCTTAGTTGATGAGTTAGAAAAAGAACTGAAAACACAACCCATCTCATCTTAAAAAAGAGGCTGGCTCAAAAAGTTCTTTTTTCAGAGAAAAGCCTGCCTACAGTAGGCAGGCTCAGGATAGGGTAACATTACTTTTGACAGACTCTATAGTCGTCATGTGCCAGGCAATACATCATATCCCACACACTATATCAGTGGCTTCAAATTCAAAGTAACATCTTTATTTCCCTTTGCCGTTTTTACTCTCAGGTCAACCTCGCCCTGGCCCATTGATAAGATATCTCTAACCTGAACGAGATTGTATTTACTAAACGACTTTCCGTTAACTTCAATTATTTCATCATCTGCCAATAAACCTGCTTCAGCTGCCGGTGAACCGGGATTGACCTGATGTATTAATAATTTTTTAAGGGTTTTATCCAATTGGAGTAAAATTCCAGAGGAATTAACGAAGAATGGCCCATCGAACTTATCATTCTTTGTCCACCACATTTTGTGACTTTTATAATCAAAGACAATATTAAAGCGATGAAGGATTTCATTTCCAACAATACCAGCCATCTCAGTATCGCTTTGAATTCCAGCCGATTCCTGACTTAACCCAACCGGGAGATTCTCGAATGTGTATCCGGCTAATGAAAAACGCTTAACCCGACCTCTTGTGTGAACTGTCTCGTGATCAGATAACCCAGTCACCACGTAGGAATAAGTGTTTCCAACTTTATCTTTCAACCCTTTACTATTTACAAAAGGGGTATTAAAATCTAAATCAGTGCGTGCACCGGTTTCCAAATAGAAATTACCTTGTACAATGTCTCCATTCTCAAGTAATGCCACTCCAGGAACATATGGAATTGCATGTTTGTAATTAATATTAATCGGTTTGCCCTCCCTTTCATATTTATAACCATGCTCGTAAATATGAAATTCCATTGAATTATAATCGATTTCTACTACAAAATTATGAAGTAGATCATATCCAATTATTCCATCTATTCTTCGTCCAATTGCTGTTTCAAGGTGATTCAAGGAAGTCTCATATAGTTTCACATTCTTAATTTCTACATCCTTGAGGTGTATAACATTGTGTTTTACCAAATAACCACTGACACGACCACCTGCGCTTGTTTCTCCTACTTTTTTATCAGATTTGAGTTTCAGGCGTTCTGCAGCGTCCAGGCTTAGCACACTCAATCCGTCTCCGGTATCAAAAATGAAGTCTAACTCCTCTTTAGAATTATTCACCGTCAGTTTAATAAACAAATGCTCCCCGTACAGTTCGAATGGTATGGTTGCAA
>JAJCYL010000587.1 GCA_029262955.1 Cytophagales bacterium
GAATTTGATCTCAATGCCCTTATTGAGATAGATGAAGTGATCTGGCTTGGTGCTTCAATTAAGACGGTCAATGCAGTAAGCTTAATTGCTGACCTGCAACTCACTAATCAAATACGGTTAGGCTATGCATATGCCATTACAACCAATAGCTTCAGAGCAGCTGATCTTGGTTCGCATGAATTCTTTCTTAATTATGTGTTTAGATATCCTAAAAAAGCAATTACTTCTCCACGCGACTTTTGAAAAAGACATTTTCCATACTCCTGTTCACCTTATCCTCTATCAACTTGTGGAGTCAGAATACCAATATTATTGACTTATTCAGAAGCGATTTTAGGCAAGCAGAAATATATTTTAAAGATCTTGCCTATCACAATGCCATCGAACTATATGAACGTGAGTTAGATCGAAATCCCAATAATGTGAAGGCCATGCTCCAAATAGCGGAAAGCTATAGGCTCTTAAAACAACCGGTTCAATCAGAGTATTGGTACAACAAAGCTTCAGAAAATGAATCCCTTCCGGCCATCCATAATTATCACTATGCCCAGGTCTTATCATCAAACCAAAAATATAGAGAGGCTCGAGCACTTTATGCTCAATTTAAAGAACAGAACCCCATAGACTCAAGGTCTCCATCCAAAATTGAATTCATTGATAACATGAGTTTTTATTTGAGAGATTCAGCTCTCTATGCCATTGAAGACGCCAATATAAATTCTTCCGCAACTGATTTCGGTCCAACTTATTATAAGGACGGAGTTGTCTTTTTGTCGTCGAGAGATCAGGATTTATTCATTAAGCACTCATTTTCTCCGTCCAAGGCACAAGAATCTTTGTTCGATATGTATTTCGCTAAAAAATCTGGCTTGGGTGCATATACCACACCTGTGAAATTTCAGCAACAGATCAATACCAAGTTTCATGAGGGTCCATTATCATTTGGGCCGGGAGAATCTTTAATCTTCACACGTAATAACTTTTATAAAGGGCAGTCAGGTAGAGGTTCCGATGGTGAGATGAAATTAAAACTCTACTTTGCCAACCTCGACAAGGACAGGAACCTATCAAATCTAAGACCTTTCCCCTTTAATGACGATGAGTACTCCACTGCTCATCCATCATGGTCGTCAGATGGCAAGACATTGTATTATTCTTCTGACATGCCAGGAGGCTTAGGTGGGGCCGATTTATATGTTAGTTATTACGAAGGAAACGCATGGACTGAACCAATAAATCTCGGTTCACCAATAAATACGGAAGGGAATGAAATGTTCCCCTACAAGTTTGAGAACAAGCTTTATTTTTCATCTGATGGGCATGGTGGTTTTGGTGGTCTCGACATCTATTTAACAATTAATTCAAACAACACCTATTCTGATGTCATCAATCTTGGTTATCCCGCCAATTCAAGTTATGATGATTTCTCCTTCATAATGAACGAAAATGGTCGGGAGGGAATGTTCGCCAGTGACAGACCAGGGTCAAGTGAGGATGACATCTACAATTATTTTGTGCGTCATTCGGTGGTTGCCGGTCAAGTAATAGAGACGGATGATCGTTATCCCATTCCAGGGGCAACTGTCATTTTACTTGATAATCAAGGTGAGATAATTCAATCCTCCTTAACTAACAACAATGGTCAATTTCATTTAGACCTTCCATTAGACACCGATTATTCCATTGACGTCACGAAAGATGGCTTTACTAGAGCCACTGAAAATCACAGCTATGCCAGTAAAACTGCTTTTGATGTAGATAGCATTAATGTATTTATGTGGGCCCATGATCTTTTTGCTCAAGGGACTATTTACGGGAATGAAACGCAGCAAACACTATCAGATGTACAATTGATCTTATCGAATTTTAATAGTCCACATAATGATACCATTTACACTGATGATTCAGGTCAATATAATTTCATATTGGAAAGCGGAAATGAATATGTCATCTCAATAAATAAGGAATTATTTGTGCCAACTCAGCATAAATTCAATACACTTAACTTCAAAAAAGGGGTTATTCGGAATGATTTCATCATTGAAGAAGAGTTTCTGAATAAGGGTTTAGTTCTATTTGATTTCAACGATGATCAATTGAAACCAAATTTCATGGCTGAAACCAATGAAATTCTACGGATCTTACAAAGAAACCCCTCGACCTTTCTAATCATAAGCGCCCATGCAGATTCGAGGGGCAAAAAAGATTATAATTTGGCATTATCAAGACGTCGTGCATCAAACATTCAAGAATTCTATCTTCGAAATGGTGTTGAAAAGAAAAGAATTATTGCCCGCGGTTTTGGTGAGGAGTTAATTATAAATCGATGCTCGGACGGAATTAATTGCCATGAAGAAGATCATTCCAAAAACAGAAGAGCCGAGCTAAAAATTGAGAAAGAATTGGTTGGAGAAGAGCTTAGGTGATCGACCGAGTGGGTTACTATATATTCTGTACATACTTATAACCACTACCTGTATTTACCAATACGACTCGGTCCTCTCGACCAATCCATCCGGATTTTAATAATTTCTCCAGTGCAATTAATAAAGAACCACCTTCAGGGGCAACGAATAAACCTTCGTGTTCCCCTACCTTTTTTATACCAGAGATCATTTCAGTATCGGAGATAGCGATTGCCGTTCCATTGCTTTCATAAATAGCATCCAGCACCAAGTGGTCTGCAAATGCCTTGGGAACACACATACCATTGGCTATGGTAGATGCATTGTGATAAAAGTCAGAATCTCGACGTCCCTCAGTAAATGCATTAACAATTGGGCGGCAATTTTCTGCCTGTACGGCCACCATTCGTGGTCTCTCTGGACCAATCCAGCCTAATTCCTCCATTTCATTAAATGCCTTCCACATACCAATCAGTCCTGTTCCCCCACCAGTAGGATAAATGATTACATCCGGAACCTGCCAATTCATCTGCTCCACGATCTCATATGCCATGGTTTTCTTTCCCTCTACCCGGTAAGGTTCTTTGAGGGTTGAAACGTTAAACCAGTCTTCATCTATATCGGTTATTGCCTTAGCACAGTCACTTATATTTCCATCAACCAGGTGCAGGTGTGCCCCAAAATATTGGCATTCCTTTTTAAATACATCCGGGGTATGTGATGGCATGAATACATGGGCCTCAATGCCGGCTTTAGCACAGTATGCCGCCATCGCCCCCCCGGCATTTCCAGCTGTCGGAATAACACATTTTTTAATTCTGAGTTCGTGTGCTCTGGAGATGGCCAATGCAAGTCCCCTGGCTTTAAATGACCCCGTCGGGTTCAGTGACTCATCTTTAATCAAAAGATTATCAATGCCAACCAGATTTGCGAGATTCTGAACGGGCAACAGGGGAGTAAATCCTTCTCCAAGATTAAGTATGAATTGGCTATCCAACACAGGAAGCATTTCACGATAGCGCCATAGGTTTGCAGGTCTGCCCTGAAGTGATTCTTTTGGAAAGTCCCGAACGAAATAATCAACCAAAAGAGATTTTCCACACTTTTTACAAGTTGTATGAATCTCGTGTTTAGAGTACGGCTCCTGACAAACTGAACACTTCAGTCTACTAAAAAAACTGACTGATGAACCTGTTTGAGGAGCTTCTGCAACTTTTAACATAACTTAAAGAGGTTAATATGTTTTAAAGATAACTCACTTGAAATCTGTTAGTTTCAAATTAGTTGCTGAATGAGAAAATTGGTTTTTGGACGGAAATAATTGGGGATAGTTATTTGACAGCTCTAACGATTTCGAATTTTCCTGGTGGCCCCGGGGGCAACTCCACCCTGAATCCCAGTGTTTTTAAATCTCTCTGAAATTGACCTTTGGAGCAGTAGGTAACAAGACTACCCCCCGGTTTGATAGTGATTGCCAGACGTTCTAAAAGAGCAATCGTCCACATTTCTGGCTGTTTCTCCGGCCCAAAGGCATCATAATAAACCAAATCAAAGTGATCAGAGGGTAATTCAATTTGTTCTATCCTACCATGAATCTTACTTAGACTGAACCAGTCTGTGATATCTGCACTTTGATGCCAGTTTAGCTGATGTAACTTTTGAAAATGGTCTCTGTCAGCCCCCAAGACTATACCATAATTCAGCTGTGAATAAATATCTTCTGATATCGGAAAGGCCTCTATTGCCGTATATTCAATCCTTATTTGATCCTGAAATAATAGCGTTAAATAAGCGTTCAGACCTGTCCCAAATCCAACTTCCAAAATGTCAATCTTTGAAGGAGACTCATTAAGTAAATGTCCTAGTCCTTCATTGATAAAAACATGTCGGGACTCTTGAATGGCACCGTGAATGGAATGGTAGGTATCGTTAATTTCAGTATTTCTAAGTGTATGCGATCCATCCTTTGTCGTAATTAGTTGTAGAGCCATTTAAATGAAGAATCTAGTCAAAGTAAAAGCACCCGAGATAACTGGCACCTTTACATGAGGTTTGAGCTATTGCTTTGTTAACAGCACTGTTGCATGGGCAGAAATACCTTCTTCCTTTCCAACAAAACCCAATTTTTCTGTGGTTGTAGCTTTAATGGCAATGTCCTCTTTGCTCACCTTCATCACATCGGCAATACATTGTTGCATTTGTGGAATCAAGGGGCTCAACTTGGGTTTCTGCAAACAGATTACAGAATCGACATTGCCTAATTCATACCCCTTCTCTCGGATGAGTTCCATTACCCTTGATAAAAGCTTTTTACTATCAATTCCTTTGTATTGTGGGTCCGTATCCGGAAAGTGAAACCCAATATCACGTAGGTTTGCGGCACCAAGTAATGCGTCACATATTACATGAATTAATACATCGGCATCCGAATGTCCTACTGATCCTTTGGTATGTTCAACTTTTATGCCCCCCAGCCAAAGATCATACCCTTCAGATAATTGATGTACATCGTATCCCGTTCCCACTCTTATTTTCATGCTGCGTTAGATTTATAGTACAAAGTGGAGCAGTTTTCTCTTTTTAACACTTTTCTAGACATGGCATGAATCTCTTTTTTGGTAATTCTCTCAATAATTTTGCTCTCCTGATTTGCCAGATCGACATTACCCATAACAGCACCTAAAGCAAGATTCATCGCTCTATTGAGAAGTTCTATAGCACCAAATTCGATAGAAGTCATGGCTTGGTTTTTAACTTTGTTCAACTCAACTTCTCCAGGCCCGTTCGTAACCATGTCATTAATTACCTCCCATATACGATTATCCGCCGTTGCGAAATCAACACTTTTATTCAACTTACCAGTGACAACCATCAAGCCCGGGTCAAAAGATCCGGTTACATAAGCATTAATCGAATTGAATAGCTGATCTTTCTTAACCAATTGGTCGTACAATCTTGAAGACTTGCCTCTGCCAACCAAATCACTGAGCAAATCAGCAACATAGTACTCATTGGTTGCTCTGGCAGGCATATGAAATACCTTATGTACTGCATTCAACGGAACATCAGCTTCCGTTTCCAAAAATCTTTCCTTCAGTTGTTGAGGTTCTGCTGGTAATGCTCTCTTATTAGTTTCTCCTCGTGGAATATCGCCGAAGTACTTCTCACTCAGACGTTTAACATTACCAAGCTCAACATTACCTGCAACTACAAGAACCGCATTATTGGGCGCATAAAACAGATTGAAAAAATTTTTAACATCCTCCATTTTGGCCTGTTCAATATGACTCACCTCTTTCCCAATGGTTGCCCAACGATAGGGGTGTTCTCTATAGGCCAGAGGTCTTAATTTCAACCAAACATCTCCATATGGCTCATTTAAATACCTCTGATTAAATTCTTCAATTACGACCTTCCGTTGAACTTCAAGTACTTCCGGATTAAAGGACAAACTCAACATTCGATCTGACTCCAGCCAAAACCCGGTTTCAAGGTTGACGGCTGGAAGGGTCATGTAATAGTTGGTTATATCGGGAGTTGTGAAAGCATTGTTTTCTCCGCCGACTTTTTGCAAAACATGATCGTAATTATCAATGTGCTTTGACCCGCCAAACATTAAATGTTCAAATAAATGAGCAAAACCTGTTTTATTTTCGTCCTCATCCCTTGAACCAACATCATATAGAATGTTTATAGCCGCCAGGGTGGTCGACTTGTCTTGATGGACAATAACCCGAAGGCCGTTATTTAATTCAAACTGTTCAAATTCTATCATACTGAAGTAGGAAGGTGGCAAAAATAATTATTCAACCTTCCTTTTCCTGACTTATCATTCCCTTTAGCTTTGGCATTGAAACAAGTTAATCCACTTATGCCAACAATGGTTAAACCAGCTTTTGACTACCACAGGGGTAAATTAAGTGATAAAAAGCTTAAAGAGATATATAGAGCTATCCTCAAACCCAGGATGATAGAGGAAAAAATGTTGATTCTTCTTCGGCAGGGCAAGATTAGTAAATGGTTTTCCGGGATTGGTCAGGAAGGCATCTCAGTAGGATCAGCACTCTGTATGAAACCTCAAGAGTACATTCTACCGATGCATAGAAACCTGGGAGTATTTACCAGCAGAGGGATTGACCTTGGTCGTTTGTTCGCCCAATTTCAAGGGAAAAAATCAGGCTTTACAAATGGCCGGGATCGATCATTTCACTTCGGAACCCAAGATCACAAGATTGTAGGAATGATTTCCCACCTTGGACCTCAACTGGCCCTGGCAGATGGTATTGCGTTGGCATCGAAGTTAAAAAAAGAAAATAGTGCTACCCTGGTATTCAGTGGAGATGGAGGTACGAGTGAAGGCGATTTTCATGAGGCTGTTAATGTAGCGGCTGTATGGAACTTGCCCGTTGTTTTTGTTATTGAGAATAATGGATACGGACTCTCAACACCAAGCAATGAACAATTCAAATTTGATAGTTTTACTCAAAAGGGGCCAGGTTATGGAGTTGAGGCTATTTCAATAGAAGGCAATAACATTTTGGAAGTCTATCACCAAATCAACCAGGTGACAGATAAAGTTCGTAAGGAACAAAGACCGATAATTGTTGAAGCTATGACCTTCCGCATGAGAGGACATGAGGAAGCTTCCGGAACCAAATATGTCCCAAAAAAGCTCATGGATTATTGGGGAGCCAAGGACCCGGTAAAAAATTATGAAGAATACCTTTTACAAGAAGGACTCCTAAATGATTTGGAAGTGCAGAAAATCAGAAAGAGTATTCAGTCTGAGATTGACAAAGGACTTGATCACGCATTTAATGAACCTCCAATAGCTTTTGATCTTGAAACAGAAGTAACTGATCTTTTTGCCCCCTTCAAACAAAAAGTTAAAAAACCTGGGAAGAAGAAATCCGAAAAGCGTTTCGTGGATGCAATCTCTGATGGCCTTAATGAGAGTATGCAGAAATTTCCTGAATTAGTCCTGATGGGACAAGATATTGCTGATTATGGTGGAGTCTTCAAAATTACTGAGGGGTTTATGGACAAATTCGGTAGGGAAAGAGTTCGAAATACTCCTCTTTGTGAATCGGCAATCATTGGAGCTGGTCTCGGGTTGTCAATCAAAGGAATGAAATCCATGATTGAAATGCAGTTCGCTGATTTTGTGACTTGTGGTCTTAATCAGATCGTTAATAACCTGGCAAAGCTGCACTATAGGTGGAATCAAAATGCTGATGTGGTCATTCGCATGCCCACAGGTGCTGGAGTTCAAGCCGGACCATTTCATTCACAATCAAACGAAGCTTGGTTCTTCCATACCCCAGGGCTGAAGATAGTTTATCCATCCAATCCCACGGATGCAAAAGGATTGCTCTGCGCAGCTCTTGAAGAGCCTAACCCTTTTCTTTATTTTGTACATAAGTCACTTTATCGGGCGATTTCTGAAGAAGTACCTGACGGCTTGTACACTACTGAAGTGGGCAAAGCGGTTTTGGTAAGTGAGGGATCAGACTTCTCCATTATTACATATGGTATGGGTGTTCATTGGGCTAAAGATCTGGTTTCAAAAGAGGGTTATTCAGCCGACATACTTGATTTAAGGACTTTATTACCCTGGGATAAAGAGGCTGTTGTCGAAACTGTTAAACGAAC
>JAJCYL010000588.1 GCA_029262955.1 Cytophagales bacterium
CGACAACGACTGCGATGGTGTCATAGATAAATTGGGGCAGATCATAACTTTTGAGCCATTAGAAGATTTTATTCTTAACGACGACATTATCACACTTTCCGCTTTTTCTTCATCAGAGCTTCCAGTGTCATTTGAAGTAACTGGTCCAGCGATTGTAAGTTTTAATTCTATGGTATTTAAAGGAGCCGGACGAGTAACTATAGCCGCCAGGCAAAATGGTAATAACGAATATTTACCAGCAGAGGAGGTTGTTCACACATTTTGTGTAAACCCTAGAAGGCCCATTATTAAACAAACTGACAATGAATTACGATCAAATAACTTATCAGGCAATCTTTGGTTTAAAGATGGCCAGTTAATACCCGGGGAAACCGGGAATACAATCATCATCTCAGGAGATGGATCATACACCACCCAGACCATTGTTGATGGTTGTGAATCCGAAATTTCCGAAACATTCATTGCTGGAATGACCGAGGTTACCGGATTGCGAGACGGATTGAAAAGGTCAGTTAAAGTTTATCCTAACCCTGTTTCCAATTACCTGAATTTTGAGCTTGATGATATACATGATGAGGTAAGTATTGAATTGATTGATTTTTCCGGACAGCAATATGCCGTATACCAATTCGATTTATTTAGTGGAGTAGAGAAAATTTTGTTAACTGAATATATGTCAGGCGTTTATTTTTATAAAATAAGCACTAAGAGTGGAGTTGTTACCGGCAAATTCTTGAAGAAATAAATCAAGATAATCCATAGCTGATTAAGTCTGAAAGACTGCTCTATTTAGAGCAGTCTTTTCTTTTGAACGTTGAAATACTTACCGTATAATTACCCGTAATCATGAAGTTCACATTTAAGGGTAAGGTTGCAGTAATAACAGGAGCAGGTTCAGGTATTGGTCGGGCTATTGCTCTGCAACTTGCTGCAAGGGGTTGTCACCTGGCATTATGTGACAAGGACGGTGTCAACCTGAATCAGACTGTGAGTAGTCTTCCAAAGGAGAGTTCAATTGTTGTCAAACTGGCATTGGATGTTACCCACCAAATTGAGGTAGTCAAGTGGAGTGAACTGGTAAAATCTGAGTTTGAGAACATTGACTTGTTAATCAACTGTGCAGGAGTGACCATTGCCGCCAAACCTTTCGATAAAATTTCTAATGAGGAATGGAAATGGATATTAGATACAAATTTGTGGGGAACCATTAATTCTATCCAGGCATTTTTACCCTTGATTGCGAGAAATAAGCATTCCACGGTTGTGAATATGTCTAGCATGGTAGGTTTAGTCGGGATGACCAACCAAACTGCCTATAGCACCACAAAATTTGCCATTAGAGGCTTAACTGAATCTCTACGAATGGAGTGGAAGGATGCTGGAATTAATTTTATAACGGCCCATCCTGGTGCTGTGGAGACCAATTTTATAGACAATTCCTGGGCTGATGAGGAGAATAAAGCATTGATCAAATCATATATTGCAAAAATGGGTTCCGTATCTGCACAACAGGCAGCAAAGTTGATTATTGCTGCCATTTCAAAGAGAAGGGGAAGGGTACTGATTGGAAAAGATGCTGCGAGGATTGATTTATTGGCACGACTTATGCCAGAGAAATACATTGATATTATTTTATCTCAAATCAGAAAAAAACTTCAATAATAGGTCACTTAAATTGACCACTTCCGTAATGGCTATCAACGAATGTTAATGCATCAAATTATGTTTAATAGAATACTACTTGGTATGTCTACAATGATATTCCTGGTTAACCAGGGATTCGCTCAAAATCAATTTGCCTCTTTGCAATTGCCTTCCAAGTATACGGAGGACTACTGGATTATTCCCGATGACAAGGGTAATATTTGCGTGCAATACTATAAAAAGCGTAATGCTCATTTTATTATCATTGACAAACAAGGAAATAAGCTAAAGGAAATCCGACACCCATTTAAGTATAAGCCACCAGTCTTTGCCGGAAATTTTTCAAACGGCACATTTCAATTTTACTACGAGCCAAGGTCCAGAAAGAAGGAAGGAGATGTAGGGGCGTTCATAGTAGACCCGGCTAGTGATGAGCTCAAACAGCAATTACGGTACGATTTGCGAGCCAGTCGATCTGAAGAATTTATGGGCCATTTTTCGGACGAAAATGCTGTTTATTCCATTATTTCAGTCAGGTCAAGCAATACAATTAGAGTTGTCAGTCTCACTGGAGAGCCAAATCCAGAGACTACCACCTATACCTCACCAGCAATTCTTGAGAAGGACTTTCGGAGCGTTGATCCCTTCCTGTTTGTGAATCCGTCGTCATTAAAGTCTATTTATAATTATCAGGCCAACAAAAAGGTTTATTTCATTAAGGGGAATCTTTATTTCACTTTTGATCACCGGGAACAATTCAAAACAAATCTTTGGAAAATCAACCTTTCGGACAAAACGTCAGAACTGATCAATATTCCTCAAAAGAAACTCGTATTTGGCAGATCTTCCAACTCGTTTCTTCATCAAGACAAATTGTATCGCTTTACCGTTGACCAGGTGAAAATCGATTTATCTGTATATGACATGCAAGGAAGAGACTCTGTTGTTTCATTTAATCACACCGGTGACGGTCAGATTCCATTCAAAAAAGGTCCGGTAAGATTTATCGATGAATATGGTGCCCAGCAGACTATAACTGAGTTGAAAAATGATAAATTGTTTAAAACCTTTAGCAATGGAAATGCTTCTCTTTTTGTTGAACGAATTAATAATAATAACATAAAGGTAACCATGGGAGCCTTCAACGAGACGGCTTCAGGATTGAGTATTGGTGGTGGCTTTGGGTCTTTCGGAAGCCGAGGTGGAATTTCCATTGGAGGCTCAAAACAGCTAACCGGTACAAAACGAGGCAGTACTTTTTTTCACTCTTATCTAAGTGTTCCTGCCTTGGTAGTGTCGCCTGACGATGATCTGTTGACATCTAATGAACGTATTTTCAGGTATTTGGATACGAATCGGAGAGATGTATCCAGTAGCAAAGTTTATTCTTATAACAAGGAAACCATTCATTTGGCGTATGTGGATCCAAATGAAGCAAAACTTAAAATAGTCGAGTTCAGTAAGTAATAGTTTATCAAGGTGTTCTTTATTAGCCCAATTAAGGATTTTCGATTAAATTGAACCAAATAACCTTAATTGCAATCGATGTTTACTGAATATGAAGTTGAGTTTATGATAGAAGATCCTGCGATTCAAAAGGCAACTTTTGAACTCAAAAAGGACTTCATAAAAACAGAAGCCCCTTATCTGGAAATTGAAGATCAGGATTTTTTCTCATTGGTATTAATGGCTCCAACTGTCGGAATTGCCTTAGCAAATGGCAGTGTGTCATTGTTTGAAGAGTTGGCCTTAAACAAGAAGGCACGAAAACTATCAAAAGGCGGCTATTTTCTAAAGAAGGATCCCGTTGTTTATGCGATGAAATATCTGATCAAGAACTATACGATATGGGAGGATAAATTCTTCGACCTAATCAATATGGCCATGCATGAGTGTTTCGACCTCGAAAGTATGAAAACTGCTGGAGGTAAAAAGGTTGAATTTGATGACTCAGTTTATAAGGCAGCCATTATGATCACACCATATATCTTTATTCGGTTTCTATCCTCATTTTTCCTCAATGAGGACGAAGACATCATAAATGCCCGATCTATGGTATTAAAGGATTATGAGAAATTGATAGATATTGGACACAAGTTGGGACTTGACGATGTTCCGGTCTTTCAGATGTTTACTAAAACATTCATTGTTAAATAACCCTTTTAGGATATATTAATTTCTTTCCTTTGGCGTTTAGTTCATATCGAAAAACTTATGTCTAAAGGTAATTACTATTTTCTCGCAGCTATTTTATTTTGGAGCTGTAATGATTCCAACAATCCATCTGATGAATTAGCTGCTATGCAGCAAATGGAAATTGAAACCTTCATGGCTGATAATGAATTGGATGCGACCCGCCACGATGATGGGTTTTATTTTTTAGCCATCAATGAAGTTCCCGATGGACGTACGCAGTCAGTTGGGCCGGTATTGTCCATATATTATACCATGAGTGTCCTAAATGGACAAGAG
>JAJCYL010000589.1 GCA_029262955.1 Cytophagales bacterium
GGTTACAAATGGACTGGTGAGAGGGTGAATAGAAGGAGTGATAGAATTATGAAGGACGCCTTCAATAAAGTGTACGAAACAGCCCAAAAACATGATGTATCCTTAAGAATTGCAGCCTACATTGTGGCGATTGATAAAGTAGCCAGAACATACAAATATCGCGGAGGTTTTTAGTAGATGAATATTCATAAAGAAGGGCGAAAAATACTACTCGCCTTAACCTCGTTTTTATTAATAGCCAATCTGGCTGTCTATCATTATGTAGGGGACCCAATTGCTTCTCAATCCACTATTGTTATTAGTGCAATCTTGTTTTTGTTGGTCTTGCAATTTTTCAGGAATCCTCAGGTGATCTCGGTTCAAAATGAAAATCACATTCTTGCTCCTGCTGATGGTAAAGTTGTGGTAATTGAGGAAGTAGTAGAAGAGGAATATTTCAAATCTAAAAAAACTCAAGTCTCCATTTTCATGTCTCCAATCAACGTACATGTCAATAGGAATCCTGTTTCCGGAATAGTAAGTTATCTAAGATACCACCCTGGAAAATACCTGGTAGCCTGGCATCCGAAAAGCAGTACCCAAAACGAACGTACCACAGTTGTAGTCAAAATGAAAAATGACTTAGAAGTGATGTTCAGACAAATAGCCGGAGCTGTAGCCAGAAGGATAAAGTTTTATGTGAATGAGGGGGACACGGTTGAACAAGGTCATGAATTTGGGTTTATAAAATTTGGATCAAGAGTAGATGTCCTATTGCCTGGTAATTTTGAAATAAAAGTTAAGATTGGTGACAGTACAACGGGTGGTAAAACTATTCTGGCTGAAATAATAGACTAAAAGAACTGACTCTTTTTGTCAAGCTTTAAGTCCTGAAGTACTGAGGATCGAACCCGTATTTCGACTAAAAAGCTCTGAAACCTACCGAAGGGCACCCAATTGAAATTAAGCACCCAACAATGTAAGTCACGGCTGGCTCCCAATCGTGTGGATGTGAATTCATTGTTCTTCACATCGTAACCAGAAGAGAAAGTTATCTTAGTTTTATCGGTTATGCTCAGGTCACCACTAAATCTCAGGGTTTGTGTAATGTCTGATTTGTCAAACCCACGTTTTCGATAGTTCATATTGTATCCAACACTAAGATTCCACGGAATGCTCCAGTCTACATATTCATTGGGATTGTTATTAATATATTCCAGCTCTTCATCCGTACCGTAATCACTTTCAAGAGGCACTATACTGTCGTCTTGATTTGCATTGTTACTTCCACCGCTAGATGTGCCACTAAGACTCCTTGGGTTCAATCTAATATCCGCTGATATTGAACCACTGGATAATTGGCCAATACCCTGTCCTCTATTCCATGTAAATTCATCTATTTGTCGTTGAAATATTCGTTTGCCAGTGCTGGTTTCAACGGCACTGTCCAAAATGTATACATAGGGGTCAATAGAACCACTGGCACTTAGGGAAAGTAAGTTGTTAAATAGACTTGTACGTGTTGATATTCTTATATTACTGAGTTTGAAGGAATCCGCGAGAAAGTTGTAGCCACTTGAAAAAGATAAATTGTCCAGCAGTTTTATTTTTTTGCTGCTTTCCGCACTATCACTTTTAGTGCGAACTTTCATTTCAATATTGTTTTGTAACGAGAATCCCAGGCTCGCAGCTGCATTCCGTGAAGGGCTTCCGAAGGCAAATCCCTCATATTTAGAAAGAAACCTCGTAGTGCCATCCTCATTTATCTGTACTTCCTGGAAATTACCATCTGTAAAATCAGGAGTATAACCTATGCTTACACTTGGAGTCATCACATGTCTAATGGCTTGAATCTTTTTCCCGTTTATGGGATAAAACCCATAGAGTCGTGTTGAAGCTGAGGTACTAAGGCTATAAGAACCAGCCCTTGAGAATTTCCTCAGTGTATCAATTCTGACAGATTGTGTCTCCTCTTCCCATTCATACTTTAATTCTCTAGGATACCACAACTCCGTATAGTTTATGGATGGGCTTACGGTCAGGTATTTGAGTAGTGAAAATGATGTAGAGATAGGAATGGTATGTCGTCCACCAATTTTGGCCCGGTCAATTAATGTGCTGAAATTTTTTGGTGAGAACGATACCAGACTGTCGGATCTTTCACTGCGATTTGATACAGGAAATCCTGCCCGTGGGGCTGGTGCATTAGACAACTCATTTCTAAAGTTGAAATTGTGGGATAAGTTAATTTTCTGAAATACATTTTTGCCGGTACTACCTCTTTTCGCAAAAGGATATATCCTATTCGTATTGAAAGCCAGCTCAGGTAATGTAAGTCGTACTTCTTTGCTCTGCACATTCTGGTTATGGCGCATACTTGCGGTCATATTAAAAGGAGTACCAGGAAAGGTCTTTGAGTAGGTTACATTTGAACTGAACTGTGCAGTTTGGTTCACACGTATGTCACTGTTGGTACGATTGGAATTGAATGACGAGGTTCCGGCATTGACCGAGGCCGATACTCTGCTAGTACGACCTTTAGAATCTGGAGAATGATTCCATCTGAGCCAAAAATCCTTTGACGTCAGAGAATCTTCTTCTACTCCGGATTTGAATTGGTTGTAAGTAACATTAACCCCACCATTATACTCATATCTTTTCTTGTACTGACTATTCAATTGCAACCCAAACCCACCTTTTGAATAAATATCTCCTGTTGCTTCGAGATCGATATAATCACTGAGCGCAAAATAATAACCTCCATTTCTAAGGAAGAACCCTCGGCGACGTTCCTCTCCATAAGCCGGGAAAATAACTCCTGATGTTTTCTTCTTGGGTTCTGGAAACATACCGAAGAAAAACCCGAGTGGTGTCGGAATGTCTCGAAAATGTAAGTTGAAAGGACCGGTGATCACCTTGTTTCCAGGTACAACTTTGAGTTTTGTTGAGGCAATGTGAAAATGAGGATTAGCCAAATTACAAGTCGTGTATTTCGCCCCTCTTATGAACATCTCATCGTTCTCATTCTTTTTGACCTTGTTGCCATGCATATAAGCCTCACCCTGTTGCGTAACAATGCCATTAATAATCGCCTTCCTTGTTACAAAATTGTAGGTAATATCTTGCGCCTCATAGGATTCCGCACCCTGAGTAAAAATGGGGACTCCAATTTTATTTCCTGCAGAGTCAGTGGTATAAATGGCTTTTAGTAAATCAGTTTCCCAGTCAATATCAATACGATCAGCTTCCAGTGTTATGTTACCATATACGATTTTCGATTGGCCGTACAAGTAAACTTGTTGGTTGACAACGTCGAAAAAAATAGAATCTTTTGCTGAGTAAAAAATGGTGGTTTCTATGCTACTATTGGGAGTGGGAATCATCAGTGAATCAGCCAATAATACAGAATCAGCTACGTTAAGAGAATCAGGATTAAAATTTAGAATACTATCTATTGCATCGGTGATTGGATTTAAGTGTGGTAGGTATGGTATCTTTATAGAGTCAGACTGGAGAATTGACTCTAAAATGACCCTTACCGAGTCGTTTTGAAGGATTGCTTTGGTGGAATTTATAAAAGTGGTATCATTTTTGACCTGTCCACTAGCGAAACCGATGACAAAAAATGTCATTAGCTGTATAACAGCATATTTCATTTTGATCACCAGATGTTTCTGTTTCTATGAAAAATTCCCAATTTTAGTGGCAAATTTATCCTCATTACCCTAAACAACTGTAATGCCGTGAAAAATATTATAGTTGCTTCAAGTGTCATCATAATCCTCATTTTGGGGTCTTTTGGCACTATACACAATAGGAATTATAAAATTAACAAGATCGTAATTGATGCTGGACATGGCGGAAAGGACCCCGGAACATCAGGTCTTACTACTAGGGAGAAGAATGTAGCACTGGATATTGCCTTAGAATTAGGGGGAATAGTGGATAAATATATGCCTGATGTGGAGGTTATTTATACCC
>JAJCYL010000590.1 GCA_029262955.1 Cytophagales bacterium
TACAATTTGAATTCCCCGCGAAATCTGATGTCTCAATCCTTGAGCTTGCCAATATGAAAGGTGCGGATCTTCCTTTCAGCTGCAAAGGAGGAGTATGCTCTACCTGTAAAGCAAAAATTGTAGAAGGTGAGGTAGAAATGAGTACAAATTATGCCCTTGAGCCAGACGAAATCAAGGCAGGCTATATTCTGACTTGTCAGGCCCACCCGCTTACTAAAAAAGTTGTAATTAGTTACGATGAAGCATAGAGTCCTGTTGAAATGGAATCTTATCTGACCATAAAAAATCCGTCAGAAGGGTTATACAAAGAAAAAGGCAGCAAATTCTTGTCCTTCGCATATCCAATTGCCAGTGAGAAAGAGGTGAAAGATCGGCTTGATGAGTTGAGAAAAAAACATTACGATGCTCGTCATCACTGTTATGCCTACATCATCGGTCCTGACCAAAAACAGTATCGGGCAAATGATGATGGCGAACCCCACCATTCAGCGGGTGACCCAATACTCGGGCAGATCAAATCACAAACCCTGACAAATACGTTGATTGTTGTTGTACGGTATTTTGGAGGTACCAAACTTGGCGTAAGTGGATTAATAAATGCTTACAAGACGGCAGCCGCAGAGGCTTTGAATAATACGAAGATTATCAGAATCATTATTACTCATCCTATAAGACTAGAATTTGGATATGGCCAAACCAACGAGGTAATGAAACTAGTTGATGACACCCACATAAAAATCGAAAACCAGGAATTTAATGAACGTTGCATCATACAAGGCCAGATTCAGCCGGGCTTTAAGGAGAAGTTTTTGAATCAGGCAGTCCTCGTTAAGGGGTTAACATATGACATGATTACTCCAAAGGAAAGTTTTTAGAGATTGCCTTTATTAACTTTACCCAAATAGCCACATAATCCGATCGGTTAGTTGAGAAAGATAATATTTAGTCTAGTTATAGTAACAATTTTAATTGGTGGCTATTCCTTCTACGAATTTTGGCTAAAACAACAGCGCCTGACCCTTTGGTCGCTGGTCCCTGAAAGTGCTGTAATAGTGTATGAAAACAGCGACCTAATAACCACTTGGGACAATTTGCAAACTGTACCTACCTGGAAAACTCTTGCCAGCGTTCAGTCAATAGACAAATTAGGGAGTCATCTGACCCTACTGGACAGCCTTATGGGAGGCAATGGTACCCTGAGAAATATAACCAGCAATAACCCGGTACTGATAAGCCTACACATTACTACTCAGGATCAATTCGATTTCTTATATCAACTTGAAGTTAAAAATATCGAAGGTCATGCGGCCGTTTGGCAAGCGTTGGACCAGTTGAAAGACAAGGGTTTTCGCACAACAAAAAGGAATTACCAAGGTCATACGCTGACAGAAATCAGTAAAGACAAGAATGTTTTAACCTATATTTTTTATCAAAACTATTTTATTGGAAGCTTCACTCCTTTCCTGGTGGAAGATGTAATCCGAACCTTGGATAATACCGGCTCCATAACTTTCGAGGCTAAACACAGTGAACTTTTTTCGTTAGTAAAGTTGCAAAACGATGCTGGCAACCTGTATGTCAATTCTACAAAGCTTGGAGATTTTGTCAACGTATTTGTGGATGACCTGAAATTCAATCCTGCCTTGATAAATCAGCTGGTCAATTCGACTTTCCTCGATCTCTCATTTGATGACAAGAGTATCTCGCTGAATGGTTTTAGTGTGGGAAACAATCCTAAATCATTTTTAAACACTTTTTATAACAATCCAGCTACAACATTTGAACTTTCCAATTTGATCCCTTCAAATACTGCTGTCTTCTACCACTATTCCATGAGCGATAGTAAGAAGTGGGGTGAAGCTCTGAATACCTACTGGGCCGCTATAAAAGCACCTTCTTTAGATCGAAAAGTTTCGATCAGAGAGCAGTATGATGTTGACCTCAATCAATATTTTGACTGGATACAAGACGAGGTTGGTTTGGCCATCATGGAATCAGCAGACCTGGACAATCCCAACAGATTGATATTTATAAAAAGCAATAAGCCCAATGAGGCACACAAACAACTTGATCAACTTGCAAGTAGGAGTTTTAAATCTACTGATTCTGCATATGTTGAAACCTATGACGATATCAACATCACTCAAATTAATGTACCGGAGCTACCTCAAGCTTTATTTGGTGCAACGTTTGAAAAATTTGACGCGGTGTTTTTTACTTTTCAAGATCAATACATCATAATGGCCAACAATGCCGAAGCCATCAAAAGTTGGTATGATAACTATTCTAATGATGATACCTGGGGGAAATCATTAAAATCGATTCAGTTCCTGGACCAAACACTTAATGAGGCCAATTACAGTCTTTATGTGAATTCAAACAGGGCCTGGAATATCATCAGGGCCAATCTGGCCCCAAATTGGCTTCGCTTTTCTGAAGAAAATAGAGGGATGATCCGTCGATTCGAGATGGGAGCATTTCAATTTAGTTATATCGATGACAAATTTTATACTAGTGTTGTACTGAATCAGCCGGAGGGAAATACTAACGGTGCTGCTAATTACTTGGAAAAACAACGAATAGACCTGGCCGCTCCAATAATTACAAAACCCGTTATTGTTAGAAACCATACCAACCGCAGCTTTGAAACGCTGGTGCAGGACAGCTTAAACAACCTCTATCTAATCGACCTCAGCGGCAATGTTATATGGACCGATAGTATTGGAAGTCGAATAAAAACCGACGTTTTTCAAATTGATTTTTATAAAAATGGCAAACTTCAGTACTTGTTTGGAACGGACAATGATTTACATATTATTGATCGAAATGGTGATTATGTGTCACCCTATCCGCTCAAAGTAAGAGGGGATAAAAAGATTCAGTACCTATCCCTCGTTGATTATGACAAAAGCAAGAGATATCGATTTATGGTGGTTGATGAAGGTGGTGACATTTATTTGTATGATAAAAATGGCAAAAACCTTGAAGGTTGGACTCCAAATAAATTGAATGGTCCATTGGCTTCAACAGCCTTTCACCGAAGAATCCGAACGCGAGATAGAATGATTGCGATCCAGCAAAATGGTGTAGTGAACGTTATTAGTAGAACTGGCCAAATGTCCCCAGGATTTCCAATTGACCTTAAGGCAAATACAAGTAGCCCACCCTACATCTCAACCGGATCTGATTTTGAGAATAGCAGTTTAACAACCGTAACAGATGATGGCGAAGTAGTCTCTCTCAATTTGTTAGGACAGATTCTCAAACGCGAACAACTTTACAAACCGACAACTGACACACAATTTTCGACTTTGCCAGACGCACTTGGTGTGTCATATCTATTTATAAGAAAGAGTTCAAACCGCCTTGCAGTGCTAGACCCCTCTGGAGAAGTCCTTTTCGAAAAGGATTACTTGTCTTCCAGTAACCTCAATTGGCAGTACTACAATTTCGGGGGTGGGAAGGAAATAATTATCGTTTTGGACAAAGAGCAAGAATTTGCCTATCTCTACAATCGAACAGGTCAGCTGATAAATTATCAGCCAGTAGAGGCGAGTCATGAAATTGGTCTGCTTTATTTTTCAAACGAGGACAAGTACCAATTATATAAAGTCCTTGATAATCAATTTTCTATACTGGAATTTCACTATCAATAGAACTATTAGCCTCCAGTTTTAAAGATCTCTGGTTCTCCGTCCAAATTGAAAAGTAACTCGTTGCATGGCTTGCTGTTCCCTATTGCCCTTTGTTTTTCTTCAATAATTTCCAAGGGAATAAACGAGCCTTTCTTTGCTACATTATAAACACCAAAGTACCCAAAAACTATATCGTTAGGATCAACGTTCAACGTTTCCCCCGGATGATCGGGATCGGGGATTGAACCTTGATTAGGATCTCGAATAATATTGCTGGAAATGATTCCAACTGGTGGGTCAAAGATGTCTCCTTCTACCGACAATTGAGATTCTACGAGTCTGTGAAATTCAAATGCCTCACTAGAAACACTATACTGACTTACATCCACATAGATCTTGGACTGGAACCTCCTGCCATCATCTTGAAGAAACATGATTTTCTCCGTAATTATCTCCCCATCTTGCCTCGCATCACTTAAGGTCTTCAATTGCTCTACTGGTTGCGAAAAAAAACAGCCATCGGCTTGAAATATTTCTCTGTTTATGGTCCATAAATAAAAATTATCTTCCTCAGCAGGGTCTTGGAATTGGCTAAAAATTTCTATCCCCGATTCAAATGCCACTGGATCTGAACTCGGTAATTTCTTAAAACTCATTAGCAATGAATCAATAACCGGCCCTTCATTTGGCAAGGTCTGAGAGTTTGATAAATAACGTTCCCCGTGGGATCGAATGATCTCAAGTGTATAGCTATTTCCGAACTCAGCTTTGAAGGTACTTGGTGTGGAATAAAATCCGAAGTCCCCCTCGATCAAAGTGGTAACGTTGCCATCTTGGTCTGTGATGTAAACCTGGGCATTTTCTTCCCATTGATTTAGCCCACCATCCCTTAAGGAGGCAAAATTTCCGACTTCAGTTAGCCTAATACTGTGAGGCCCAGGTTCATTCGTGATAAAACCATCGACAATTAAGGAAAAAAACTCCTGATCAGCTTCCAGTTCCAAAGGTTCTATACAGGTTGCAAATAGAATAGAACAGGCTATTCCTAAACCGATATTTTTTATGTACATCGAACTTTTAGAAAGTAATTTCATAACTCAAAGAAGGAAAAGGCGCTCCAATCACTGATACCCGAAAAGGTTGTGGTGGTGCCCCAAAAGTGTCTTTAAAAAATACTGAAAAAGCATTCTCTCGTCCATAAATATTATAGACTGCCAATGTCCATTGCCCAGCAAGTAATTTATGAGGAGAAGGCCATTTAAACTGGAGCGAAACATCCAAGCGGTGATAGTCTGGAATACGCCCGCCGTTTCTTTCGTTAAACGCTCCTAATACCTGTCCCTGGTAAGTCCATTTGCCACCAGGTGTCGTGAGCGGTCGACCTGTGCTTACAGTTAAGACTGTAGACATGGTAGTGTAAGCCCCAAAACGATACCGTGTTACCATTGAAAAATTATGTGGCTTGTCAAAATTAGAGGGATACCATTCTCCTCTGTTAACAGTTTCCAACTTGAAAGGCCCCTCAATTTTTCGTAGACTTCGTGAGAAAGTATAACTCACCCAACCATTAAAACGACTGTCCTTCTTTTTAACAAAAACTTCAAAACCATAAGATTTACCATCACCAGTCAACAATTCAGTTTCAAGGTGATCATTGAGAAAAAGGTCCGCCCCATCTTTGTAGTCTACTACGTTATCCCAATCCTTATAGTAACCCTCTATTGATGCTTCTATTTGCCCTTGATCTAAACTTTTAAACAGTCCAAGCGAATATTGATCTATTATTTCCGGTTTTATAAAAGGGTCGCTTAACTTCCAGATATCAACCGGTGAAATCGAAGTCGTGTTAGAGACTTGGTGTATGTATTGATTCATCCTATTATACCCTGCCTTTAAGGACAAATCCTGGTTAAGTTTGTAGTTTAAAGCAAGTCTTGGCTCTATGCCGCTGTATTTCTTAACCAGATCATTATTACTAAAATCAGTTTGACCAATCTTATTTTCTATACTTCTTTGAAGTTCCGGGTTATAAGAATTCAAAGAATTAGGACCCAACAAACGGAAATTACTCCATCGTATGCCGTAAGAGATATCTATTTTCTCAGATATTTCGAAGTTATGCTGAAAAAAGAGACCCGACTCCTGGGCTTTTTCAGACATTATGTCCTCGGGCGCTAATGTAGATTCTTCTCCCGTTATGAGTGCCCCGGGATCAACTTTAATCCACTTCATTTGACCTCCCATTTTAAGTGTATGCCGCTCGTTAGGTTTAAGCGTAAAGTCAAGCCCTAGTTGGTTATCCAAAATGCCTGATTCAAGATCAAAATCAGTAAATCGTGTATTATCTTTAATAGTTGCCTCATAGTCACTTTGAATGGCGGATACCCTGACAGAAAGCTGATCACTTAAAGTGGAGGTCCACTTGATAACTTGTGCCCTGTTTTGCCATTGATAGCTGGTATCTCCAGCAAATCGAAAAGAGTCATCACTTTGATATAGAGAATACTCTATCTCATTTCTTGGATTTATAGCATAACTTAAAAGGACATTGCCATCATAGAAAGAGGCTCTACTATTGTGAATGTCCGCATCACCCGCCTGCTTTAACAACCAATTCACATAAGAGCCTCTGCCTCCAATCATAACTGAGATCTTGTCACGGATGATGGGCCCACCCGCAGAAAATTTAGAAGAAACCATGCCTAAGGTCACATCTCCGTTCCAATGATCGAAGTTCCCTTTTTTGTAGGTTATATCTACTACTGATGAACCTCTGCCACCATAGTTGGAAGGAATTGCTCCCTTGTATAAAGAGACATCCCTGATAATATTTGGGTTGAAAGCAGAGAAAAAACCAAACATGTGGGACGGATTATACAACGGCGCTCCATCCATCAAGATGAGGTTCTGATCGGCCCCTCCTCCCCTGACATTAAAGCCGCTTGAAGCCTCTCCAGCAATAATTACACCCGGCAGAAGGGCTAATGATTTCAAAACATCAGCCTCACCACCAATAGGGGGAAGTTCCTTTATCGATGAAATGGAAAGTACTTCCTTACCTACTTCCCTATTGATTACATTAGTATTGCTCTCCCGAATTATAACCTCATCCAATTCTGTGATCTCATCAGTTAAAAGAAAGTTGATCTTTCCACTACCTAATACATTAATGGTCTTTGTGTCAGTCTCATAACCTGTTGAGCTGACTCGAAGTTTATAGAACCCAGTGTATAATATTAGTTTGAAAGCGCCACTTTCATCTGTACTGGTCCCAATTTCTTGTCGTTCAATGTAAATATTGGCTCCAACCAGTGGTTCTCCAGTAGCAACATCAATTACTCTTCCAGAAACTTCATATGGAGGGGGAGCTTGCTCCTTCAAACCATCAGCTGAGTGATAACCAATTGGGATCATTCTCTGTGTTTGCGCAAAACTCAAGTGCACTACAAACAACAGGATTAGTAAATCAAAAAGTTTCACACTTAAGGATTGGTTAAACCAGTGATTGCAATTATTGGCCTTATCTTAAATAACATTCTTAATACAATTATCCCTAAACAATCATCACTAATTGATTCAATCTCAATAATCTGTTCTGGGAGTTGTATTGCTTACTCAAACGCCGGAATATCCGTAATTTCCTTGCCCAATATTAATAAGTGGATGTCATGCGTTCCTTCATAAGTTATTACTGACTCAAGGTTCATCATATGCCTCATTAATGGATACTCACCGGTAATTCCCATACCGCCGTGTATCTGCCTGGCTTCTCTTGCTATCTTCAAAGCAGTATCTACATTGTTCCTTTTAGCCAATGAAATGTGTGACGTTGTGGCTTTACCTTCGTTCATCAATTGACCCAACCTTAAGTTTAGCAGTTGCGCCTTGGTTATTTCAGTCAACATTTCAGCAAGCTTCTTTTGAGTGAGCTGAAATGACGCAATTGGTTTGCCAAATTGGATACGCTCCAGTGAGTATTTCCTGGCAGACTCATAACAATCCATTGCAGCACCTATCGCCCCCCATGCAATTCCGAACCGGGCAGAATCGAGGCACATCATTGGTGCACCTAAGCCACTTTTACCAGTTAAAAGGTTCTCTTTAGGGATCTTTACATTGTCAAATACCAGTTCCCCTGTACAACTTGCCCGCAATGACCATTTTCCATGTGTTTCGGGGGTAGTAAACCCTTCCATTCCACGTTCAACTATTAAACCGTGTATTCTTCCTTCTTCACTTTTTGCCCAAACTACCGCTACATCCGCCTGAGGTGAATTTGAGATCCACATTTTAGCTCCATTTAGCAAATAATGATCTCCCTCATCCTTAAAATTGGTCACCATACCGCTGGGATTTGACCCATGATCCGGCTCAGTTAAACCAAAACAACCCAGCCACTCTCCTGAAGCAAGCTTTGGAAGGAATCTCATACGTTGCTCTTCATTTCCGAATTTGTAAATCGGATACATAACCAGAGAACCCTGAACTGAGGCAGTAGAACGCATACCTGAGTCGCCCCGTTCTATTTCCTGCATGATCATACCATAGGATATGTAGTCTAAACCTCCGCCGCCGTAGGTATCGGGGATTGTAGGCCCAAAAGCCCCAATTTCGCCGAATTTCTTAACTATCTCTTGAGGAAAATGGCAGTTTTGTGCCCAATCTTCTATAAATGGAGTTATCTCTTTCTTAACAAAGTCTCTTATTGAAGAACGGATCAGTTTGTGTTCTTCTGTTAAGAGATC
>JAJCYL010000591.1 GCA_029262955.1 Cytophagales bacterium
AACCTCCATTTCGCTGCTGTCTTACAGGAACTGCGGGGTTATCAATTCTTTGAAACCGTGCTCCAAAATCAAGGTTTACGAACCCATTAGGCTGAATGTCGACGTAACTGCCACCAAATATTCTGTCGAAAACCGGACTGATAAATAGTTTGGGAATAAGCTGACGACCACTCACAGCACTCTCTCCATCCAGGCCGGCAGACCGTTCTTTCCAGTAATTCTTTACCAATTGTCTGTCAACATGATCGTTAAACTCCTCGAAACTCATTGTTGTTGTTGGCCTGTAATTCACCTCACCAATCTTTTCATAAATGGTGTAGTTCATTCCGGTGTCAATTTCAACATCGAGCTTTAAACTGGCTGGATCCTGCAGCAAAAGAGGAGAGGGGCTCGTGTTGTTCGAAAAGGGATCTCCAAACCTGTCCTTCTGTTCGTAGGTAGGGCGTCTATCAGGCACATATGGTCCCTCAAACCTATTTTTTGTGGTGTCTTGTCTGGTGGTATCTTGTTGAAAAAGTGATTTATACAGCGAACTACCTGCATGAGCAGTACTTGGTTTGTGCAGCAAACCAAAAGTCAGTAATACAACTAGTCCTATCGTCCGCTGGCTCACTTTAAGGGTTAATGATTAGGCTGTTTTTAATGCCAGTTTAATTAATTCTTCCAGAGTAATTTCACCCTGGTGGCTTCTCAATATGGTATCAACACTTTTCTCAGCTGAATTTTTGTTAATTCCTAAGGTGATTAGGGCGGATAACGCCTCTGATCTTACAGTATTGCTAGTTAGCGGAGATAATTTGGACTCAATCCCAGGAATGTCCTCTTTTCTCATTTTATCTTTCAATTCCAGAATCACTCTTTGAGCTGTTTTTCCTCCAATTCCTTTTACAGATTGTATCGTGCTTACATCATTATTAAGAATGGCATTTTGTAGTTCTTCGGGTGATAAGGAAGATAATATCATTAGGCCTGTTGCGGGGCCAACTCCAGAAATGGAGATTAAATCAAGAAAACGACTTTTTTCTTTGGGATCAGAAAAGCCATACAACGTGTGGGCATCTTCCTTAATATGTAAATGAGTATGTAATTTGAAACTGTCGAGGTCTTTGATGGTTGAAAATGTATTTAAGGTGATTTTCACCTCATATCCAACTCCATTAACGTCCATGACAACATGAGTAGCTTCCTTTACAGCAAGTTTTCCTTCTAAATAAGTGATCATTTATTAAGCTTTTGTGCCTTGATTTTGTGCTTCCACAACTGCAATTGCGGCCATACTATAAATTTCTCTCACTGAACTTCCTAATTGGAGCACATGAACGGGTTTATTCATTCCAAGAAGGACTGGCCCAATCGCCTCCGCATTCCCCAACTCCATTAATAGCTTGTATGCGATGTTTCCAGAAGTCAGATCTGGAAAGATAAGTGTATTTGCGCCTTCAGGGCATAAATCACTAAAAGGGTAGACCTCATTCAAGAGTTCTTTGTTGAGGGCCACGTTGGCTTGCAAATCTCCATCAATTATTGTTTTGGGATATTTCTCCTTAGCAATTTTGACTGCTTCCTGCACCTTACTCGGTGTATCTCCCACACTTGAACCAAAATTGGAATAAGACAAAGCGGCAATCCTCGGTTCACTATCGAAAAAACGAACCCCTCTGGCTGTCATGCCAATAATTTCGACAAGATCTTGAGCTGTGGGATTGACGTTAACTGTTGTATCAGCAAAGAAATAGGTGCCATTCTTGTTCAAAATTATATACATACCAGCAACCCTTCTGATTCCGTTTTCCATTCCAATAACTTGAAGTGCAGGTCTGATGGCTGCTGAATAGTTATTAGTCAACCCTGAAATGAATGCATCTGCTTCTCCACATTCAACCATCAAACTGCCGAAGTAATTTCTTTCCCTGGCCAGTCTCTTTGCAGTTAGAGGAGTGACACCTTTGCGTTTTCTTTTTTCATAAAGGACATCTGCAAATCGCTTAGTCCTTTCGGGGCTCGCTTCAGGATCAATAATTTCACAATTTAGATCCAACTCATTTTCTATAATAAGGTCTTTGATTTTATCAATATTACCCAGTAGAATTGGAATGCCAATACCATCCTCCTTAATCATTTGAGCTGCTTTGAGAATTTTGGGATGATCCGCCTCGGCAAAAACAACCCGTTTTGGGTCTTTTCTAGCACGACTTATAATTCTCGACATTATTTTCTGATCGATACCAATTCTCTTCTGGAGTTCCAGGTCGTAAGCCTCCCAGTCTGAAATTTCGTGGCGGGCCACTCCAGACGCGATTGCTGCTTTAGCTACAGCCGGTGATATGGTAGTTATCAATCGGGGATCTAACGGTTTTGGGATTAGATACTCTTTACCAAATGAAATCTTTTGATTGCCATAAGCTTTAATTACCATATCAGGAACCGGCTCTTTGGCCAATTGGGCAATTGATTTAACAGCGGCCAATTTCATCTCTTCATTGATGGCGGTGGCTCTCACGTCTAATGCTCCCCTGAAAATATAAGGGAAGCCTAGCACATTATTGACCTGGTTGGGATGATCCGACCTACCAGTCGCCATGATGATGTCATCACGAGTTGCCATTGCCGTATCATATGGAATTTCAGGATCAGGATTTGCCAGAGCAAAGACGATGGGGTCATTGCCCATACTAAGTATCTGTTCGGAGGAAACCACATTACCTCTAGATAAGCCGAGGAACACATCTGCTCCTGCTAAGGCTTCGTCAAGCGTAGTTAGATTCCGTTCGGTGGCAAATTGAGCCTTCATTGAATCTAACCCGGCCCGATCACTTCGAATTACCCCCTTACTATCTACCATTACAATATTCTCCCTTGATGCGCCAAGGGCAACATAAAGTGAGGCACATGCGATGGCCGCACCACCGGCTCCATTAATTGCAATTTGAATGTCCTCAATTTTCTTGTTAACTAACTCCAAAGCATTGAGTAAACCAGCGGCGGATATAATTGCAGTACCATGCTGATCATCATGCATCACTGGTATCAGCATCTTTTCACGTAGCTCTGTTTCGATTTTAAAACTCTCTGGAGCTTTGATGTCTTCTAGGTTTATTCCTCCGAAAGTCGGTTCTAAGGACTTTACAATCTTGATAAATTCGTCAGGATCATCCTCTGCAACTTCAATATCGAAAACGTCTATACCAGCAAATTTTTTGAAGAGCACTGCTTTTCCTTCCATTACTGGCTTGGAAGCCTCCGGGCCTATATTACCCAGTCCGAGTACCGCAGTTCCATTAGTAATGACTGCAACAAGATTGCCCTTTGCTGTGTATTTATAAACATCATCTTTATTATCAGCAATTTCAAGACAAGGGACTGCAACTCCGGGTGAGTAAGCAAGCGCAAGGTCAGTTTGACTACTGACTGGCTTAGTGGAGGCAACTTCTATTTTTCCTTTCGGGTGTTGAGAATGATAATTGAGTGCATCCTCTTTTCGGTTCTTACTATTCATATAGGTGGATTGACCCCAAAAATATCAATCCAGACTATCCGAACACAGCTTTTGTCAGGAATGGAGAAATAAATATCCCAATTTCAACAAGATATGGTTAAATACTAATCTGTTGGTTCTGAGGAGGTCTGGTCAGAAACCCGAAAAGTTTGTAGAATGGTGTCCATTTCTCTCATCCAGTCCCGTTTGTCTCCGGAAGGCCGATACACATATCCTTCTATATAATATAGACGTCCCAACTTTTGATCAACAGTAGTATAGCTAACAAATGGCCCACCGGCTGAAATATCATTTAATTTCCACAAGCCTCGCATTTCGAACGCATAATTGCCATTCAAATTAATTTCATTCGTGACGAATGGCATGTATTTCTCATCCTGGAGCATCATATAAGTGTCATCATTCTCTACGTCTCTCAACAATTTCGAAGTAATCTTATTCCTTAGTTCAGCAATGGAGTTCTTATTAAAAATATCTGATGACCTGTAGGGTTCATAATAAACGAAAAAGCTCTTTTCTTCCGGATACTCTATTTGCCTGATCCAGATGAAATTGTCACCATTCTTAGCAAGTTCGTAACCATATGGAATCCTTATTTTGAAGTCATGCTTAGACTCGATTTCTGATCCTAAATCCTTCATTTCGGATTGAAATAGCCTGGCCCTAAGACGACGAAGTTCGATATTCTCAAAATATCCCCGAATTTTCTCACGATTTGTTTGAAGATTGGATATGAGAGTTTGTCGATCTCGTCCAAAAAGATGTAGTACTTCCTGACCTCGGGCGAAATCATTCTGCTTAGTAAACATGTAGAGGCCATCTTCCTCCTTGATTCTTTTCAGAGATTTATTGGTGAAGTAACTTTTCAGCACCCGGCTCTCCTGGCTCTCATCATTCAAAACTGTAACAAAAATCATATTCTTAGCCTGTTTAAGAACATCATTTAAGTTTAGCGGGTTTACCCTGTGAAGTTTGAATTGGGGCTCATCTTGTGGAAGTCCTGGGACAACAGCATGAAAGATCTGCCGCAACTCAGAACCGATTTGACTTTTCCATTGTGTGGAATCCATCACTAAAATGATTTCCCCTATGGCCCCCTGGGCATTCGGCATGAACTCTTTATTGGCTTCTTTCATGGCCTGGTCACACCCCATGACTGACATTGTAATCAAAAACATTGCTAATAATGAGAATTTCGACCCAGCAATAAGAGTTCTTATCTTGCTCAATTTCATTTTGACCACTTTTCGTTCACCTAAAAATATTTTAACTCAAAGTAACATCCAATGGTTGTGACCGCCTTAACAGAATGCTTAAAAATTAATACCAATTCCAATTGTTGGTACAAGGAAATTGAACCTGTCTTCCGGGACATAGTCTATGCCCAAATCAAAGGACAGCTTTCTTCTTTGGATAGAAATGCCAAGCTCTAAAGCGAGAAACCCATCGAAAGTACCAGCCCCGAAATATAAATTGTGTTCCTTAATTACAGTAAATGAGGGGCCGGCAGTGGCCATAAACTTATCAAAGTCACTTTTGACATTTACAAAATATCCAAGGGCTGATGAGTTGTTCTGATATTTGATGCCGGTAATCGGATTTTCGAGACTAATCCAAGTACTAATAGCCAGGTTATTATTATAAGTGCTTTCATTTTGGGCCAAAATCGTTGTGTTCACACTTATGACTAAAAGGACACTCCAAAAGCAAAATTTACTTATCATCTTGTGTGATAGGTTCAAAGGTTGGATTCCTAATTGAATTATGATTGAACTCTTATTCTACTCCAATTTCATTGATGAAAATTTTCCCGGTTTTAGTTTGATCAAACTTGAGTTGAATCTGCTTAACCATTGTCAAATCAATATCTCCGTCAAATTTATCTAATCTAATCCTTACATCTTCAAGAGCTGCCTCCCAGGTATTGGTATAAACGTCCTC
>JAJCYL010000592.1:0-2500 GCA_029262955.1 Cytophagales bacterium
AACCCTTGGGACCTTCTCCAGCCCCAGGATGTGACGAGCCGACATCGAGGTGCCAAACCTCCCCGTCGATATGAGCTCTTGGGGGAGATCAGCCTGTTATCCCCGGAGTACCTTTTATCCTTTGAGCGATGGCCCTTCCATGCGGAACCACCGGATCACTATATCCGTCTTTCGACCCTGCTCGACTTGTTGGTCTCACAGTCAAGCACCCTTATGCTATTGCACTCCACGCATGATTACCATCCATGCTGAGGGTACCTTTGAAAGCCTCCGTTACTCTTTTGGAGGCGACCACCCCAGTCAAACTACCCACCACACACTGTCCCCCATTACTGGGGTTAGATATCAAATAAATAAAGGGTGGTATTTCACCAACGACTCCACAACGCCTAGCGACGCCGCTTCAAAGTCTCCCACCTATCCTACACATCATTTATACAATACCAATGTGAAGTTGTAGTAAAGGTTCACGGGGTCTTTCCGTCCCGTTGCGGGTATCCGGCATCTTCACCGGAACTACAATTTCACCGAGCTTGTGGCTGAGACAGCGCCCAGATCGTTACACCATTCGTGCAGGTCGGAACTTACCCGACAAGGAATTTCGCTACCTTAGGACCGTTATAGTTACGGCCGCCGTTTACTGGGGCTTCAGTTCAATGCTTCTCAACCCGAAAGTCAATAACATCCCCCCTTAACCTTCCAGCACCGGGCAGGTGTCAGGCTGTATACTTCTTGTTACCAATTCGCACAGCCATGTGTTTTTGCTAAACAGTCGCCTGGGCCATTTCTCTGCGCCCCGACTTGCGTCGGGGACCCCTTCTCCCGAAGTTACAGGGTCAGTTTGCCTAGTTCCTTAGCCACAAATCACTCGAGCACCTTAGGATTCTCTCCTTGACTACCTGTGTCGGTTTACGGTACGGGTACCACAACCATAAGTTTAGAGGTTTTTCTTGGAAGTCTGCTTAGGGTCACTATCCACGCGTCCGTAGACTTGTGGTACTATCAGGTTCAGCAGAATCTGCGGATTTTCCTACAGTTCCTATACCTACACCCTTCAACGTGCTATTCCGTCAGCACGCGGACCTTTCACTACTCCGTCACCCCATCACTGATTGCGGTAGTATCGGAATATTAACCGATTCGCCATCGACTACCCCTCGCGGGTTTGCCTTAGGTCCCGACTAACCCCCGGTTGATTAGCATAGCCGGGGAAACCTTAGTCTATCGGTGAGCTGATTTCTCATCAGCTTTATCGTTACTTATGCCTACATTTGCTTTTCCAAACGCTCCACCACACATTACCATGTGACTTCACCGCATTTGGAATGCTCCCCTACCCAGTAGTAAACTACTGCCTAAGCTTCGGTGATATGCTTGATGCCCGATTATTATCGATGCTCTGTCGCTCGACAAGTGAGCTGTTACGCACTCTTTAAATGAATGGCTGCTTCCAAGCCAACATCCTTGCTGTCTCAGCAACTGAACTGCCTTAGTTCAACTTAGCATATACTTTGGGACCTTAGCTGTAGATCCGGGTTCTTTCCCTTTTGGACATGGACCTTAGCACCCATGCCCTCACTGCAGGGCTATAATCTTATAGCATTCGGAGTTCGTCTGGATTTGGTAGGATGTGACTCCCCCTAGTCCAATCGGTAGCTCTACCTCTATAAGAAAACACCCCACGCTGCTCCTAAAAGCATTTCGGGGAGTACGAGCTATTTCCTGGTTTGATTGGCCTTTCACCCCTACCCACACCTCATCCAAATACTTTTCAACGTATACTGGTTCGGGCCTCCAGTGCGTGTTACCGCACCTTCACCCTGGACATGGGTAGATCACCAGGTTTCGCGTCTACCTCCTCTGACTATTCGCCCTATTCAGACTCGCTTTCGCTCCGGATACGGGCCTTAAACCCTTAACCTTGCCAGGGAAGTGTAACTCGTAGGCTCATTATGCAAAAGGCACGCCGTCACCCCACTAAAGGGCTCCGACCGCTTGTAAGCGTATGGTTTCAGGATCTATTTCACCCCGTTATTCACGGTACTTTTCACCTTTCCCTCACGGTACTGGTTCACTATCGGTCTCTCAGTAGTATTTAGCCTTGCCGGATGGTGCCGGCTGATTCAGACAGAATTTCTCCGGTTCCGCCCTACTCAGGATACTCCTACCTCAATAATCCTTACCTGTACGGGATTCTCACCCTCTATGATTGACCTTCCCAGATCATTCCAATTCAGATTATTTCAGATCTCGAAGTCCTACAACCCCACACTAGCCGTAACTGATGTGGTTTGGGCTGTTCCGCGTTCGCTCGCCACTACTTGCGGAATCACTATTGTTTTCTCTTCCTCCGGGTACTTAGATGTTTCAGTTCTCCGGGTTCGCCCTCCCGCCTAAGCGGAAGTACCAGGTCTTCAACCTGGTGGGTTGTCCCATTCGGATATCTACGGATCACAGTTTACTTGCAACTTCCCGTAGCTTTTCGCAGCTTATCACGTCC
>JAJCYL010000593.1 GCA_029262955.1 Cytophagales bacterium
ACCTAATGGTTTGACAGCTACAGTGTTATCAACAAGTCAGATCAGGGTCAATTGGTCTGACCAATCCACCAATGAGACGGGATTTACTATTCAACGATCCGATTTTTTTGATAACACTTATAAAAAAGTTGGGGAAGTGGCCTCTAACGTGACATCATTCACTTCATCAGCTTTGCAGCCAAATTCAGAATATTACTTTAGAGTTTTGGCGTTCAATGCTGAAGGATCCACAGCCGCGTCAACAACTGTTAGTGCTAAGACTGACATAGCTGCACCGGTAGCACCCACCGGTCTAACCGCAATTGACATTGGAGCTACCAGTATTACAATTGTGTGGAAGGACAACGCTTCTTTCGAAACAGGATATGATGTTCAAACGGCACTGGGAGCTACGTTTAGTTCAGTGGAAAAGTTGGAGGCAGATGTTGAAACCTACACGCTCATTGGCTTGTCTGAGAAGACACTCTATTCAATCAAAGTTTTGGCGTTTAATGGCACCGGTGAGACTTCATCAAATGTAATTAAAGTTTCGACCACACAGGAGCCACCAGAGTCACCGACTGACTTAACATTTACACTCAACGACGCCGGGGATGAGATAACATTATCATGGACGGATAACTCCGGAAATGAGGAAGCCTTCAGCATTGAACGTTCTGTTGGTGATTCAGAAAATTTTGAAGAATTGGATGATGTAGATGCCGACATTACAACATTTGTGGATCAAATTGAAGTAGGAGTGAACCACTTTTACCGGGTAAAAGCATTTAATGCCGGAGGGAACTCTGGTTATTCAAACATTACCGGTAATGTTTTGGCTTCAGTCGATTTTGAAAGTATAAGTGAGAATCTGTCTCTGTATCCTAATCCTACCTCTGGTAAGATAAACATGGCCTGGAATAATGGTTCCTCGACAAGAATTGACAGAATAAGAGTGTTTGATTATACCGGGCGTCTTTTTCGCCAATATGATTTAAATAATCTTAAGGAATGGATTACTGAAATTGATTTATCGAAGGAGCCTGGTGGACTGTATTTTGTGGAACTGGATATATCGGGCACTACAATTAGTCGAAAAATACTGCTAAGAAAGTAGAATTAATCGATTACATATTCAGCAGCCAGCGAGATTAAAAATCCCTTATTGGTGGTAATTTCCGGATCGGAATAAATATAAGCTGATAACTCAGCAACAACACCGGCTTTGAACCCTAGTTTAAGAGCCATTTTTTCGGCAAAGTTGATCTCGCTACTGAACACTTTTCCGTCTACTTTCATTAGTTGAATTACATCAAAGAGATACTGAAACTTGTCTTCTCGTGCAATGTCGTTAAAGGATGGAATGGCATGAGGATTGTCAATTAGGCCTTCAACCATATCTGAGCTTAGTCCGTTTTGCTCTCCTATATAATGAATTAGTTTACATTCCTCGTCAGCCACGTGATTATCAATCTTTGAGAGGTGCACCAGCATACTTACAAATTCCTCAATCTTCCGCATAGGTTACTATTGTACTATTTGAGCACAAAATTACAATTTTTATTGCATGAAAACTCGTAATTACAAACAGTACTTGGGAATTTATGGGATTACAATATCCTTACCATTGACAGCTGAAACTTGGAAAACACCTAATGCTCCTCCAGTTATATTACTCCGAGGGTTAGCAGGTAAAGGAGCAAATACGCCACCGTCTGAAAAGATTAACGTGGCCACATCATTCCAAAAAATAAAAGTTTCTCTTGTAAGGCTATACATCTCAACCCTGGCAGTATCTCCTTTTACGTAGAGATAGGGTGCTTCTATTCCATCAATCGCCTCGCCAACTGCGGTATCATCCGTTACCGTAATATCTTCTCCCTCTTCATTTAGCCAATGGCCATTTTTGTAAAATTTAAATAAATAGTAGTTGTCTTCATCTTGAGGTTCAACAGTAAATAGGAATACACTGAAAATATTTACTCCTTCATTTTTAGTTTCTTCCTCATTTAATTCAAAGGTTAGACTATCAACTGTAGTTACTGGTAGAAGTTCTTCCGACGCGGTGTAGGTTTGCCCATCTACTTCTACCATTAAATCGTAAATATTACCAACGATGCCTTCAAACGCTTGATCTGGTTGATATTCGCCATTTCCGATATCATTGAACTCAATGACATTGTTAAAGTTGTCGGACACAGTTACAGTGGCGCCGATAACTCTTGGTGTGCTACCAGTTGCATAAAAGTCTGTGGTTCTGCTGACCTTGACACTATGCCTTTTCATTTCATTGGTAATCAAACCTTCAATGATTATCTGAGATGGGGCTTGATCAGTCTCTATGGTAATGGGCTCTTCACAACTCATCATTAGTAAGAAGAGCGATAGAGCTATAGGTATTGAATGAATTTTCATGTCTTTAAATTAGAATCGGATGTTATAAGTAACTGATGGTAAAATGGGAAAGAGATAAACAAGCCTGGCTTCTAACTCACTCCCATCCCCGATAATATCTCCATCCTTATTTTGTCTTTTTCTCGTATAAATTGTAAATGGATTTTTCCGGTTGTAAGCATTATAGACGGCAATGGTCCAGCTTGTCTCAAACTTTTTACCGATATTTTTCTTAGGTCTGATATTGACAGAAACGTCAAGTCGATGAAAATCTGGTAATTGGTATTGATTTCTACCTGTATAGAAATTCAAATTATAGTTTTCGATTTCATATCGTCCAACAGGAAGAGTGAATGGCCTGCCTGTCCCATAGACGAAGTTGCTTCCTAATGTGATTCTGTTGTTAATCTCATAGCTGGCATTTACCGAAAGGTTGTGTCTTCTGTCGTGACTGGCAGGGAATGTCTGACCTAAATTGATTCCAGGAATTTTGGATTCCGCTTTTGACAAGGTATAACTTACAAACCCAGTCAGAGCTCCTTTGTTCTTACGACCATACAATTCCAAACCGTATGACCTTCCTTCTCCTTTTCTTAACTCGACATCAAGGTCTTGATTGAAAAAGACATTAGCATTGTCGGCAAAGGCAGTAATGTCAAACAAGTGCTTATAATAGACCTCTGCAGAAAGTTCGTATTTATTGTTTTGGAGATTTCTGAAATACCCGACGGCATATTGATCAGATTTTTGTGGATCAATGAATGGGCTACTTGGGCCCCATGTATTAAAGGGGAGAGAAACAACTGAGTTTGATAGTAAATGGACATTTTGTACCATCCGATTATAAGAAGCTTTTAGCGAGCTGGTATTATTCAAGAGATACCTTGCTGAGAATCTCGGCTCAAGATTCTGAAAAGTCTTTATTGTTTCCAGGCTTCCGTAATTGGTGGAGTCTATTCTGTTAATGTTAACGTTATCTTGTGGATCCTCATAGGTGTAAACAGTTGATGGGCCTACATTCTGGAAAATTGAATAACGTATTCCATATTCAAATGTCAGTAGTGGCGTGATTGCCTGCTTGTTACCCAAATAGAAAGCATGGTCAAGTGCAAAACTCTTTTCTAATTCGGTCCTTTTGAATATCGAATTGTCTGAATTGGGAACGATTTTTCCGGGTGTAAATCTCCGATAGGTACCTTCATAGCCAAATGTGAATTCATTTTCTGGATTAATGAAATAGCTGAAGTCCTCCTTCAAGCTTACCTGTGTTATTCCTGCGGTCCATTCTAACCCTTCAATTTCATCAAAGATCTCCAAGCCATAATCGAATCGGCTAAAAATGAGGGATGTGTTGGAGAAGATCCTATCATTAAATAGATGATTCCACCTTAATGTGGCTGTTTTATTCCCCCAGGCGAAAGCACCGTCATCATTGAATTGCTGCACATCCCTACCGAAGTAAGTGGAAAGGAAGAATCGATTTTTATTATTCACTTTCCAATTCACCTTGGTGTTTACGTCATAGAAAAACACTTTACTAACGTCCTCATTTCCTTTTAAGAATAGATCGATGTAGGATCTTCTGCCCGACACAAGAAATGAACTTTCATCTTTCTTAATGGGCCCCTCAAGCATTAACCGACTGGCCAGGAGTCCAAGCCCACCTGATCCTGAAAACCTTTTATTATTGCCATCTTTGGTACGTATATCTAAAATTGAGGAAAGCCTGCCTCCATACCTCGATGGAATACCACCTTTATACAATTCTGAATCCTTAATGACATCCGCATTAAACACAGAGAATAGCCCAAAAAAGTGGGAGGGATCAAAAATTGGAGCTTCATCAATTAATATTAGGTTTTGATCAGGAGTTCCTCCCCGGACAAAATATCCAGAAGTTCCTTCTCCAACGGAGACAACACCTGGCTGCATTTGGACATTTTTGATAATATCAGGCTCTCCAAATAGCGAGGGTAGTTTCTTGATTTGCTCAATATTGAGATCATTGACACTCATCCGAGTTCCCTGAACATTCACATCTTCATCCTCCTTCTCGCCAATTACGACTATATCCTGAAGTAAGGTAGCGTCAGCTTGTAATTCGCGATTAAGTTCAAGATTTGAATTGAGGTTGACCTCATACGGGTGGTTCTGATAACCTACATAAGAGAATATGAGGTTATAAGTTCCAGGTGGAAGGGTCAAAGAATAAAATCCGTAGTGATTGGTAATCGTTCCCGTTCCTAATTCTTTAATGAAAATATTAACTCCAATTAATTCTTCTCCATTCGAACCATCCTTAACATATCCACTGATGGTGTGGCGCTCTTGCGCAATGGCTACTGAAAATGATAACAGGAGCAACAGGCTGATGATAAATTTCATGCTAACATTTGAGTTTTGACATCTGAAAGACGAATGCGGATTAAAAGGGTTTCCGTTTAATGCAAAATAATTAAAAGTATTCGGTCAGTTCGATACGACTAGCCTCCTTGAGGTGACTTTTCCCGATTGAGAAATGAATCGTATCACATAGACTCCATTGGGATAAAGAGTCGATTCTAGTAAAAAAGGTTGGCTGGCAGACAAAGAGATTTCGGACAACACTATTTTTCCTGAGATATTGAATATTTGAGCGGTCCCGTTAATTGAGGAGCGAATGAAGGTGGTTCCACCAGACGTAGGATTGGGGAATATTTCGAGATTGCCCTCATTCGGAAGATTTGACATTAAGGTGGTATCCCTTAAGAAAATTATTCCTCCTGGAATCGTTCCAATGGCCAAATCAATAGAGCCAGTGTTGTACAGGTCACTGATGACAGGCCAACTTATTCTCCCCAACTTCGTGGATTGAAGCTCTTCAATTAGAGTGTTTTTAAGAATTTTCCTTGTTGCCCCCGTTGAGTTGTTGAAATCTGGGTAAATACTCAATTCACCAGATCTATCAGTTGTAATTAGGTCTTGAACACCATCTCTAAATATATCGAATACGAACGGGACTAAATTTATTCTGTCAACAGAAATATTAATATTCAGAAAATTAGCGTTTGCTAATTGGAAATCGGGACTCAAATTTTGGCCTATATTCTCATACAATTCAAGTGCTCCCGTGGTTCTTCCAATTAATAGATCAAGAGTTCCGTCGCTATTCATGTCGGCCAATGTCGGATGATCCGAAAGTGCCGATAACTCACTCAAAACCTCAATCTCGGTAATGTCAAATTGAAATTTGGAAGAAGACTTATTCAAGAGAAAGAGCATTTTGGCCGAAGGATCAGAATCCGCGGTTCCTGTTAGAACCAAGTCTAATCGGTTATCGCTATTTAGATCAACAAATTGTGGTTTTAAATCCGTCAGATTGAGAGCGCTGAGTTGTTGGTAATCATCCGTTATTAGACTGAATGATGGCTCTAACGCAGACCCCGTATTTTCAAATAACTGCAATTTGCTTTTAAAATTCCCGTGAACGTTGGTTCCTTTGTTTCCTACGAACAGGTCCTGATCCCCGTCTCTATCATAATCCGCAAATGCCGGATAGGCATATTCTCCAATATCTATCATCTGATTTTGAAGGAAATTGGTTTCTATAAGCTCAAAGTCAGGGAAACTATTGGATCCCATATTCTGATAGAAAAAACTAGTTCGGGATAAGTCCATATCGTTGTTATCACTTGCCCTCAAATTTGTTGAGACAGCCAGATCTTTGGTCCCGTCATTGTTGAGATCAATGTGGTATGCCCCTGGAAAATAAATCCTATTGGCCTCAGTACCAGGTTTATTAAACTCCATGAATTCATCAAAAGAAGAGGAAACTTTATTTCCCGTGTTAGTTAGGAGTGTCAGTTCATCACATGTTTCTTCACCCGTCAACAATTCCATGTCTCCATCATTGTCCAGGTCAATGGAAAGCAGGGTTTTTCCTCCCGAATGTAAAATTCTTCCATTAGCCGGGCAGGGTTCATTGAAATTGTAATCACCGCAATCGCACTCAGAGATACCCCCGTAGTTTCTTGTTATACGAACGAAATCAAGTCCACAAGTGCCCGTACGCTCAACACTCATATTTTGATGGTAATCAATGTTTTCGCCCGTTGCAAAATTATAGGCAAGGACGTCCAGATCTCCGTCGCCATCTAAGTCTACGATCGAAGCAATATCAGAGGCGTTAAAAAAGAGGTTGATGATTTGTGAGCCCAATGTCGAAACTGGGTCCTGAATCAATTCCCAGCTAAGTGAGCTTGTGCTTGTATTTCGAAAGACCCTCATTCCTTGTTGACTGTCGGTGAACAGGTCATTTAATCCGTCGCAGTCATAATCGCGGAGTTGTATCCAGCTGACAAGGTTTGACGGAAAGAGAACCTCAAATTCAGGAGCATAGCTGAAAACACCGTCTTCCATCAAATAGGTTGATAACCTGTTTGATGACCTGTCAAAGAGCACCAGGTCATTCGTACCATCGAAGTTTAGATCCAGTACGTTGTATTGTATGGAATTAAGACCACCTGCCCAGGGCATTGCAAGCTCTAAATTTTCTATTGTAACTGGAATTTGAGCATTGGTGAATTCAAACTGTGCCAACAAGGGACCTGGAATAAATAGACTACAGGTTAAACTGAACTGTAAAATAAGATTCTTCACCGACTGCAAGTTTAAGGCTATTGTGTTAAACAAGACAATCGTATAATATCCTATATTCGCTGTGTCGATGACTGCTGAAGAATTACGGAATTTATATGGTCGTTTTGAGGTGAGCGGAGGCGTATTTACCGACACCAGAAAGCCGCTTGAAAACGGAATGTTTTTTGCTTTGAGCGGCCCTAATTTCAACGGCAACAAATTCGCCAAAATGGCCATTGGTCTTGGTGCCAGCGTGGCTGTAATTGATGACCCTGAGTATGTCGATGGAGAGGAATATCTTTTAGTTGACGATACCCTCCAGGCTCTACAATCGTTGGCTCAATATCACCGTTCTCAGTTTGAAGGACCAGTATTGGGAATTACCGGTTCTAATGGCAAAACAACGACCAAGGAATTAATAACAGCAGTTTTAGCGACCAGGTATAACCTGGTTGCAACAATTGGAAATTTGAATAATCATATTGGTGTACCTCTTACCCTCTTAAGAATATCGCAAAAGACAGAAATGGCAATAATCGAGATGGGAGCCAACCATTTGGGTGAAATTGCACTTTTAAGTGAAATTGCTCAACCTACCCATGGCATTATTACTAACATTGGTAAGGCACATATTGAAGGGTTCGGTTCTGTAGAAGGAATTATGAAAGGAAAATCTGAGCTATACAATTACCTGAGAAAAAATAAAGGAGTGGTCTTTGTTAATTCTAATGATAAAGTGCTAACAGAGTTATCGGCTAAGTTTGAAGAAAGAATCAATTACCCCAATCCTGAAGATTTTAGTGTGGATACATTTCAGGGTGCACAGCCATATGTGAAATATGACAGTGAATCTGGGCACATGGTAACAACACATTTGATTGGTGAATTTAATTTTGCAAATGCGGCAGCTGCTTCTTGTATTGGAAAGTACTTTGATGTGCCGGTTTCATCAATTGACGAGGCTATTTCCAATTACATACCAGAATTGAACAGATCACAAGTAATAGAAAGAGGTAGCAATACCATCATTTTGGATGCTTACAATGCCAACCCGGATAGCATGCGAGCGGCACTTGAAATGATCGATAGTATGGAAGGAAAGAGTAAAGTCCTTATTCTGGGTGATATGTTGGAGCTAGGAAAGGAAGCAATTAGAGAACATAGCAGTTTAGGCAAAAGGATAAAGCAAATGAAGCTTTCCTTGACATTATTTTGCGGAGAGTTAGTCCAACATACAGCCAATGAAATACCTGGGGCGAAATATTTCGAATCTAAAGATAATCTTGCGGATTATTTGAGACATAATCCCATTAAGGATTCGAAGATTCTCATTAAGGCATCAAGAGGAATTGGCCTCGAAACTATTGTTGACCTGATTTAAATCTTAACTATTAGAATTTAGAGCGTGCGCTTCACTTCCTTTTGAGTAAAGCCTTCTATGATATCTCCAACATTCATGTCGTTAAAACCTTTGATGCTGATACCACACTCAAAATTTTGCTTTACTTCCTGAACGTCCTCCTTAAATCTCTTAAGTTGATTGATATCTCCAGTATGGAGGACAATACCATCTCTTACCAGACGTACCTTGTTAGAACGCTTGAGGTTACCATCAGTAACCATGCATCCGGCTACAGTGCCAAATTTCGAAATTTTGAACACCTCTCTAACCTCAGCATTTCCGGTAATTACCTCTTCAACTGATGGTTCAAGAAGTCCTTCCATCGCATCCTTTATCTCATTGATCGCATCATAAATGATAGAGTAAAGACGAATTTCAATCTGCTCGTTTTCCGCTATTTTACGTGCACTGGCAGATGGTCTTACCTGGAATCCGACGACAATAGCATCTGAGACGGAAGCCAGAAGTACATCTGATTCTGAAATTTGTCCAACCTCTTTGTGAATGATATTGACCTGAACCTCTTCAGTTGATAATTTCAATAAGGAGTCGGAGAGTGCTTCAACCGATCCGTCAACATCACCCTTCACTATAATATTGAGTTCTTTAAAGGAACCAATTGCTAACCTTCGACCAATTTCGTCAAGCGTAATATGCTTTTTAGTACGCATACTTTGCTCACGATTGATTTGATCTCTTTTAGTAGCTATTTCCCGGGCTTCTCTTTCAGTGTCTATTACATGAACCTTGTCACCTGCTTGTGGGGCTCCATCTAATCCAAGTACCAGAACAGGGGTCGATGGTCCTGCTTCTTTAGGTTGTTTGCCTTTGTGGTCAAACATGGCCTTTACTTTACCGTAATTGCCACCGGCAAGGATAACGTCACCTACTCTGAGTGTACCAGCTTGAATAAGCATGGTAGTCACATAACCACGGCCTTTGTCCAGAGAAGCTTCTATAACTGTTCCAACCGCGTTCTTATTCGGATTAGCTTTTAGTTCAAGTAATTCAGCTTCAAGTAAAACCTTCTCTAGTAATTCATCAATCCCTGCGCCGGTCTTAGCTGAAACTTCCTGACACTGGAATTTTCCACCCCAGTCTTCCACCAATATATTAATGGCCGATAATTCTTCTTTTATTTTATCCGGATTGGCATTGGGTCGGTCTATTTTGTTCAAAGCAATTACAATCGGTACACCAGCGACTTTCGCGTGATTTATTGCTTCCTTGGTTTGAGGCATCACGTTATCGTCTGCGGCTATAACAATGATCACCACATCAGTCACTTTTGCTCCCCTGGCTCTCATAGCGGTAAAAGCTTCGTGACCTGGAGTATCAAGGAATGCTATTTTATGACCTGTACTGGTCATCACATCATAGGCACCGATGTGCTGGGTAATACCACCTGCTTCACCCTCAGTGATCTTCGACTTTCTTATATAATCAAGCAAAGAGGTCTTTCCGTGGTCAACGTGACCCATTATGGTCACAATAGGTGCCCGATCCAATAAAGTTTCCTCTTCGTCCACTTCTTCCTCTATCTCTACCTCATCTTCAGAAGTTGAGAAACTTACTTCATAGCCAAATTCATCAGCGATAATTGTAATTGTTTCGGCATCGAGCCTCTGATTAATAGAGACGAACATACCTAATGACATACATGCGGAGATTACGTCATTGACACTGACATTCATCAAACTTGCCAGGTCATTTGCGGAGATGAATTCCGTGACCTTTAATTCTTTAGATTCGCTCTCTGCTTCTAAATCAGCTTCACGCTGCTCAGCTTGTGCAGAACGTTTTTCTCTTCTATACTTGGCCCTGTTGGTTCCTGCCTTTGATCCGCCACTCAATTTAGCGAGAGTAGCCTTGATTTTCTCCTGGATTTCCTTGTCTGAAAGTTCTTCTCTCTGTTGCCTCTTTCCATCACTTGGTCCGCCTGGCCTGCCTTGCCCTGGTCTGGAACCTCCTTTGTCAGGTCTCTGGCCACCTCGAACGAAACCAATTCTCTTCCTTTTTTTCTTCGCGTCGTTTTGAGGATCAGATGAGGCAACCGGTTCTTCTTTCTTTTTTGGCTTGGCTGGAAGGTTTATTTTTCCAACCACAGTCAGACCTTTCAACGAATCAGCCTTCGCCTCGATGAGACTGTCTTTCGACTTTCCTTCTTCCTCAACTTTTTCAGGCTCTGCTACTACTTCTTCTTTTGCGGGAGCTTCCTCCTCACTTTTCGTTTCTTCGACAGTACTTTCCTCCTCAGCTTTGGGTTCCTCCTTCTCCTCTTCAGGTTTCGTCTCAGGCTCCTCTTTTTTCTTATCAAGATCTATCTTGCCTAAAACCTTTATTCCTTCTAGTTTAGGTCTGTCAACGTCGGCAGTTTCGACTTTCTCTTTCTCAACAGCTTCTTTTTCAACCTCCTCTTCAGGATGACTCACCTCACTTGAAGATAGGTTTTTAATGAATATCTCCTGGTCCTCTCCTCTTCTTCTAACTTCCTCAGAAGTTTTAGAATCGATGACCAAATTCTCTTCATGGTGACTGCCAATAGTGAGACCAGATGCCTCTTCTTTTTCCTGGGCGGAATCATGAAATTCCTTGGCCAGTATTTCATACTGTTCAGCGTCTATTTTTGAATTAGGACTGCTGTCCACAGTGAACCCCTTTTTCTCCAGGTGTTCGATTATGGTATGCATTCCCACATTCAATTTCCTCGCTATCTGACCGAGTCTCATCATATTCCTTCGAATAAATTAATTACAACAAAGTTATCTCAATTTCTGAATACCCCTTAATTCTAAAATTAGAGGTTATTCAAATTCTTTCTGCAAAATTTTAAGGACATTGTTAACTGTCTCTTCTTCCAGGTCTGTTCTGCGAATTAAATCTTCTTTGGAAACTCCAATGACGCTTTTCGCAGTATCAAGCCCTATTTTTCTAAATTCACTAATTACCCAGGCTTCAATTTCGTCTGAGAACTCATCAAGTACTACATCTTCTTCTTCTTTTCCATCAAGTTCTCTAAAGACATCGATCTCCAATCCAACCAATCTACTCGCAAGCTTTATATTCTGTCCGCCTTTCCCGATAGCAAGAGATACCTGATCTGGCTTAAGGAAAACCGATACACGGCCATTATCTTCGTCGATTTTCATATTCAAAATCTTGGCCGGGCTTAATGCCCTTGTGATATAGAGGTCCTTATTTTCAGTGAAATTAATCACATCTATATTTTCATTTTGCAATTCTCGAACGATGGCATGAATTCTGGATCCTTTCATACCAACACAAGCCCCTACAGGATCAATTCTGTCGTCATAAGATTCGACTGCTACTTTTGCTCTTTCTCCTGGCTCACGTACAACTTTCTTGATTGTGATGAGACCATCATAAACTTCTGGCACCTCACTCTCAAAGAGTCTTTCCAGGAAAGTTGGAGCCGTTCTTGATAAAATAATTCTTGGATTGCCATTAACCATTTCTACACGATGCACAATGGCCCGGACAGATTCACCTTTGCGGTACCTGTCCTTGTGAATCTGTTCTGATTTTGGGATTATAAGTTCATTACCTTCGACATCAATAAGGAGTACTTCCCGACTGAGGATTTGATAAACCTCCCCAGAGATTATCTCGCCAACAAGATCCTTATATTTCTGAAAAACGATATCTTTCTCAAGATCTTTAATCTTTTGCATTAAAGTTTGACGTGCCATCAGCACCGCTCTTCTGCCAAAACTTTCTAGTGTTAACTCTTCTGCAACCTCCTCGCCGATCTCAAAATCAGGCTCTATTTTTCTTGCGTCAGCCAGACAGATTTTATCGTGATCCCATATGTCTTCTGAATTGTCATCGACAATTTCTCTAAACCTCCAGATTTCCAAATCGCCTTTATCCGCATTGATGATAATGTCGAAGTTGTCATCATGCTCGTATTTCTTACGAATCAATGTTCTAAAGACTTCATCAAGTATTCGGATCATCGTAGGACGATCAACGTTCTTTTGTTTTGCAAAATCTGCAAACGATTCGATTAATGTATTGCTTTCCATTTTACTTAAATGACACTAAAACATTTGCTTTTATAATTTGATTAAATGGTATTTCAATCTTACTCACACTTTTCTCTTCTTCTACTTCTAAGATCAGTAGATCATTCACCTCAACTAATTTGCCCGTTACCTCCTCTTTTTCTGTCTGAATCTTTATTGTTCTTCCTTGATTTTTGATGAATTGTCTCTTTAATTTTATCGGGTGATCCAAACCTGGAGAAGAGACTTCCAACTGGTAAGAACCATCCATTAAATTCAACTCATCAAGTTGGGTTGACAAAAATCTACTGACAGCTACACAACGATCAATGGAGACACCATTATCGCCATCAATCAAAACAATTAGTTTTTGCCCCACTTTTTTGCCCTTCAACAACACATCCACCAAGAAGAGATCCTCGTTAATGAACTCTTCTACGATAGATTTAATCTTGTCTGTTAACGCCATTCAAAAAAGTAAAGC
>JAJCYL010000594.1 GCA_029262955.1 Cytophagales bacterium
TCGACGGGAGCTTCTATAGAAAATTGGATTAAAGTGTTGGAATCTGCGGTGAAGAAGTACGACGACAATACCATTTTCGTTTCCGGGCATGCTGAACCAGGCGATGATCTGACTGGAGGGAAGGAAAGGTTAAGAAGCAAAATAGCTTACCTCAACGGGTTGTTGGAATTTGTAGGTAAGCAAATGAAATCAGGAAAATCAAAAGAGGAGATAGAGAAACTGCCCGGAATTCCAGGCTTTGACTTTCCGGAAAGAGGATTAAGCAGAAATTTGGGCACAGCCTATGATGAGTTGAGCGCTTAGCTCCTATATTTGGAGAGAATACACCCGTAATAAAACAAAGTATTATGCTGGACAAGCCTCGCCGTCAATTTATCAAAACCTCCGCTTTGGGATTAAGTGCTACTACCATTGCTCCATCTTTATTTGGAAAGGAACTAGGTAACTCAATTAGCAAACAACGAAAATTGGGCGTAGCCATTATTGGCCTTTCAGGATACGCCAGAAGCGCTATTGTGCCAGGACTACTTGAGGCGGAATACTGTAAATTGGCTGGATTTGTTACTGGAAACCCGAATGGTGACAAAGCGCAGGAATTTAAAGTAAAATATGGTATTCCAGACAAGAATATATATAGCTATGACAATTTTGAGGACATTGCTGAGAACCCTGATATTGACATGGTTTACATCGTTTTACCGAACGGTCTACATGCAGAATACACCATCAGGGCCGCCAAAGCCGGCAAGCATGTCATGTGCGAAAAACCTATGGAGGTAAGTGTGGCAAAAGGGCAAACTATGATTGACGCTTGTAAGAAAGCTGGTACGCTTCTTCAAATAGGATATAGGTGCCGGTACGATCCATTTCATAAGGAAATGATGCGACTTAGCCAGGAAAAGGTATATGGAGAGGTCAAACTGATTGAGTCTTCATTCTCCTTTTTTGGGATGAATTCTGATAATTGGCGATTCACTAATAAATCGCTTTCCGGAGGGGGACCAATGATGGATGTAGGGATTTACTGTATCCAGGGTGCCAGGTATACACTTGATGCTGAGCCTATAGCTGTCACTGCCAGAACATACAAGACGTATATGGACAAGCTGCCAGATATGGAAGAAACAATTGTCTGGGAGATGGAATTTGCCAGTGGCGCAGTGGCTAGTTGTAATTGTAGTTATGCAGCCCGCAATAATCATATCCATGTTTCTGCGGAGAAGGGGTCATTCGGAATCAGAGATGCTTTTGTGGCTCATGGAGACCTTGATGGCTATGTTGAAGATAAAAAGATGAGTTTCCCGAGTAAAAACAAGCAGGCAGTGCAAATGGATGCCTTTGCTCGAAATATTCTCGATAAGACTGCGGTGATAGCTTCGGGAGAAGATGGCTTACAGGATTTGAGAATTATTGAAGCCATTTATAAAGCCGCAGATACGGGAGACCGAGTTCTACTTTGAGCATAGAGCAATCCCTTAACGGCACTGCCTCTGGTGATCCGTCAGATTACTATTATCAAATTCCGGATTACCCGGAAACCTATAACGAAGGAACGGTTGCAGGGAGGGTAGTTGATGGATTAGGTTTCAGGTACTATTGGGCAACCGAAAACCTTGCGGTAACGGATCTCGACTTTCTCCATGGCAAAGATTCAAGAAGTATAGCAGAAGTTATTGATCATGTATTAAGCCTTTCAGTGATGATTGTAGATTCCATAGCTGTGCGTCCCAATATCCGACAGGACTGGTCTGAAATTGGCGTTAGTGAAAAAAGGACAAAAGCCCTGGACTACATCAGGGATGCCGCTGAAATGTTAAAATCAAATAAGTCTGGTATGGATGAATACAAAGTGATCTTTGAAAGACCGAAAGGAACTTTTGAATATCCTTTTTGGAATATACTCAATGGACCTATATCAGATGCAATTTATCATGTCGGTCAAATAGTGACATTAAGACGTTTATCTGGTAATCCAATCAACCCGGGTGTGAGAGTTTTTCTGGGAAGAACAGATTGAATTTTAAGCTCTTGTTAAAATACTCCCGGTAATTCGGATATTGGCCCGATTAACTCCTCATCTTTTTGGCAACTCAAAATCGTAATCCGGCGCACAACTAGTCTTTTGGCAGTGATCCGGTGTTGAAAGGAGATTCTCTTAAATTACAGGGCTTAAGTTACAAACATAAATGGGTGAATAGGGATTGATTTCAGTGATAACGAATGACGTAGGAGTGGATTTCATACTAACTTTGGTACGATTTAGGGCTTCTTTAAAGTCTTTCGAACTGCAATGCCTGTTGTTGGTATAAGAATACTTGATTTAATCCATTTTTTAAGGCAACTTTAGATAATTAACTATCAGAGGGATTATGGCTAATTACAATTTAAGGATTAATGGTAAAATGACGCAAGTTGATGTGGACTCGGATACCCCGATGCTGTGGGTCTTAAGAGATCACATTAAGTTGGTAGGAACTAAATTTGGTTGTGGGATTGCCCAATGTGGAGCATGCACCATACACCTGGATGGCGAGGCCGTTAGGTCATGCTCAGTACCGGTTTCGGCTGTAGGAGCTAAGGCAATCACTACGATAGAAGGTTTATCCGAAAATGGTGATCACCCTTTACAAAAAGCATGGATCGAGCATGATGTGCCCCAGTGTGGCTATTGCCAGGCTGGCCAGATAATGAATGCTGCCTCATTGCTTGACAAGAACCCAAATCCAAGCGATGAGGACATTGCCAGGGGAATGAATGGCAATATTTGCCGATGTGGTACTTATACCCGAATCAAAAAGGCAATTAAAACTGCAGCTGCAGAAATGAGCTGATCCTCAATCATTAGTTATTACCTAATAAGACTAACATGACTTTAATAAAGACTACATACGATAGAAGATCATTCATGAAAGCTTCTGCCCTTGGTGGTGGCGGTATGATGATCGGATTTAGCTGGCTGGCTTCCTGCAAGCCGGGAGATAAGGCTTCAGATATTCCTAAAGAATGGTTTAATGTCAATGCCTATCTTAAAATTGAGAAAAATGGGATGGTGACCATCATGTCTCCAAACCCCGAAATAGGTCAGAATGTAAAAACCGCCATGCCTATGATTGTGGCTGAAGAGTTGGATGTTGACTGGAAGAATGTAATTGTTGAACAGGCTGGTCTGAACACCAGAGATTATACCCGCCAATTGGCTGGTGGAAGCCAATCAATCAGACAAGGGTGGCAAAGCCTGAGAATGGCCGGAGCAACAGCCAGAAGAATGCTATTGGAAGCAGCTGCTAAAGAATGGTCAGTACCTGTTTCCGAATTAACGACAGATGCCGGCACCATCAAACATAGTAGTGGTAAAAGTATGGGTTATGGAGATGTTGCCTCTGTCGCCGGAACAATGACTGTGCCTGAAGAAGTAGAACTGAAAGATCCCAAGGACTTCAAAATTATTGGAACACCTGTTGGTAATGTGGATGCGCCAAAGATCGTAACAGGTGAGCCACTTTTCGGACTGGACGTGGATAGGGAAGGGATGTTAACCGCAGTGATTATTCATCCGCCTGCATTTGGTATGAAATTGAAATCTCTTGATGCGGCTGCTGCCAAAGCTATGCCAGGTATCAAGGATGTGATAACCATCAGTACAGAAGTTCCCGAAGGTGCTGAATATCAATGGTCTGATACGAACGCTTTCCGTGAATTAGTCGCTGTAGTTGGAAATAGCACCTGGCAGGTCATGAAGGCTAAGAAAGCAGTCAATGTTACCTGGGAACCTGATAGTAACCTGGAAAGTAGTCTTGATCATGAAGTACGTCTGACGGCTCTGGTTAAAAAGAAGGCAAAGGAAGCCTCACGAAAGGATGGAAATCCAACTCTAGCTTTTAAAAATGCGGCACAGGTGGTTGAGAGAACTTATACTGCTCCATTCCTGGCACACAACCCAATGGAGCCTATGAATTTCTTTGCCAATGTCACCAAAGACAGGGCGGAGTTGGTTGGCCCAACTCAGACTCCGGAATTTATGAGTAAAACCGCGGCGGTCGTTTTGGGAATGCCCGAAGACAAAATTGATATCATGATGACCCGGATGGGTGGCGGATTTGGTCGTCGGCTGTATGGTCACTTTGGTATTGAGGCAGCCGTAATTTCACAGAAAATAGGTGCACCAGTTAAGTTGGTCTACAGCCGTGAGGATGATATGACACAAGGTACCTACCGACCTGCGTACAAGGTAACATATCGAGCTGCATTGGATAAGAACAATAAACTAACCGGCCTGCATATTAGAGGAGCCGGTGCCCACGGTAGCCCCGTTTTTAAAGATCGTTTCCCAGCTGGGGCAGTTGACAATTACCTGGTGGAAGATCATACTTTAGAATCGAATATTTCAGGCGGAGCCTGGAGAGCGCCAAGATCTAATTTCATGGCTGGTATTGAGTCTGCATTTCTTGATGAAGTGGCAGAAGCAGCAGGAAAAGATCCCATTGATTTCAGATTGGAGCTATTCGATAAGGCCATAAACGATCCGGTTGGTGAAAAAAATGACTACGATCCTGCACGCTATGCGGGTGTACTTAAAATGGTTAAGGAAAAGGCCAATTGGGGTGCAAACACTCCTGGTGTACATAGAGGAGTGTCAGTTTATTACTGTCACAATTCGTACGTAGCCCAGGTAGTTGATTTAGTCATGGATAACGACAAGCCAAAAGTAAAGAAGGTGTGGTGTGCAGTTGATTGTGGTATTGTGGTTAATCCGAGTAATGCCAGAAATCAGATCGAAGGTGGGTTAATTGATGGCATTGGTCACTCGATGTACAGTGCTATTACTTTCAAGGATGGGCAACCAGAGCAGAGCAATTTCAACAACTACAGGTTGATCAGACATTCGGAAGCTCCTCTTGAAATAGAAACGCATTTCGTGGACAATGGCATTGATCCAACCGGCCTTGGAGAGCCAGGTTTACCACCGATATCTGGTGCGTTGATGAATGCTTTGGCAAATGCTACAGGCAAACGAATGTACAATCAGCCGTTTGTGAATGATGCTTTGGTCTTGGGATAAGATGTTGGCATAAGAATTATAGATTTACGAAAGCCCGGCTACAACCGGGCTTTTTTTGAATATTATTATCGGCAGATATTTATAGAGATTCCCCGGTCTCCTCACGTCACCGTGGAATGACGGGAATGTTAATTTCACCGTGCATGGCGAAATTGTAAATGTTACCATGGCATGAAGAATACGTAAATAGTACCGTCATTACCCGGTTTATCCGGGTAATCTCCTTCAATTATGAGCTATGACAAGGATGGTAAGCCAACCTGCCTGGCAGGTAAGCGTGGAAGATGAGGATGGGAGCAAATTGTAACACCAGACCTTTTGTACAAAACACTCCAATCACAATTATTTTTCTTAATAACTTATGTTCCAAACAAAGAAAATATGAAACCCTTGATATTGATAGGCCTCATAGCATTTATGTGCTCCTGCCAGCAAGCACAAGATTGCGATTGTAATGAAGAAACTTCAGAACAAAAATGGACCTGGTCAACCGAGCGATTCGAAAAGGCTGTTTCTAAGGTTAGAGCAGGTCGCGACCTGACTCCGACATCCTGGCCTGGGAATGCTAAAGTTGCCGTTCTCTTCTCGTTTGATGTGGACAATGAAACAGTAGCCTGGTGGGATGGGGAACCACTGATAATGGAGTTGTCAAGGGGAGAGTATGGTGGCCGCGTCGCTCTGAAAAGGGTGATAAATCTATTAGAAAAGCATGGGGTGCCCGGTTCATTCTTTATTCCTGCCCTCAGCCTTCATTTAGCTCCGCAGATGGCTGATGAGATCAAACGCCTTCCGCGTCATGAGTTTGCAGTACATGGCTGGATACACGAAAGAAACACCCGAGTGCCGCCTGACAAAGAAAGGGAGATGATTGAAAATTCTATCGAACTACTCACCAAAATTACAGGCGAAAAGCCAGTTGGATACCGTGCCCCATCTTGGAACTTCAGCGATGCAACTCCTAATATTCTCCTTGACCTTGGGTTCATGTACGAAAGCTCAATGATGTCCGATGATCGTCCGTATGAGTTAGTGGTTGATGGAAACCCCACGGGTATAGTGGAGCTTCCAGTTGAGTGGATAATGGATGATGCGCCGCTATTTAATCCAAGAGGAGGGCGCTACAGCAATCCCCGTGAGGTCTTGCAGGTCTGGAAAGATGAATTTGATGTGGCTTATGAAGAGGGAACCATGTTCTTATTGACTATGCATCCTCATTACATTGGGCATCGCTCTCGAATTGTCGTGTTGGATGAATTAATCCAATACATGAAAACAAAAGGAGATGTCTGGTTTGCAACTCATCAGGAGACTGCTCGATATGTTAAAGAACAAGCCGGATTATGATGAATTTAGAAAAACTCATTTGTCTTATTTTCACTATTGTCACTATTCAATGGAGTGAGGCACAATTAATTATTCAGAATGTCAACTTGATTGATGGTACAGGAAATGACCTTCAATCATCCATGAGCATCAGGGTTGAAGGGGATAAGATCACCGAAATTTCTCAAGAAAATTTGCAAGCCAGAACAAATGAACAGGTGATTGATGGAGGTGGCAAATATCTGATTCCTGGTTTAATGGATATGCACATTCACCTCACTGGTGGAAGGGGAGATAATGCACCAGATGAAAAAAAAGGAGTGCAGGCGTTACATGGATTCCTTTATAGCGGAATTACCACGGTGTATGATGCGGGGAACAATCCCAATCATATACTGCCGCTGAGAAGCAAGGAGCGAGCGGGGGACATTCAAAGCCCAAGGATATTTGCTACCGGTAGTTTAGTGACAGTTCCAGGTGGACATGGAGCTGGTGAAGGTGCCGTTTTGGTAGAAAGCTGGCCACAGGATAAACCAAAAATCGAAAAGCATCTGGAAACCAAACCGGATATGGTCAAATTCACCTTTGATGAACATGGATGGGGTACCCGACCCTTGATACCCTTGTTACCAGTAGAATTGATGCGAGATATTGCTGCTTATTACAATGAGCAAGGAGTCCGGACTACGGTTCATATTTCCCATGAATATC
>JAJCYL010000595.1 GCA_029262955.1 Cytophagales bacterium
TCCTTGTTTCTGCCAATAACTAACTCGCTTGGCTACCAGATCTTTGGATTCATCAGTGGAGTCATCCAAAATTTGAATCTCCAATTTTGCTGATGGGTAGTCAAATGCTGCCACGCAGTCTATAACTCTCTCTGCAACATATAACTCATTATACATTGGAACCTGTACTGTGACCACGGGAATATTTGGATCACTAGTATCCAATGCCGGGTATCTCAGCTCTTTGCCCCTATTCTTCTTTTTTCTTCTTTTTTCAATTTCCACATGAATAATCAAATGGATAAGTGAAAGGGTGTAAAGAACCCAAATAGCCAAAAAAACAAAGTATACTGTAAAAACAAAAGTATCCATAGACAATGTTGTCAGAAAATTTCGGCGAAGGTACTAAAGAACTCCGTCATATAGAAGGAGACGCCTCCTATCTTAATTTAATTAAATAAAATATACGTAAAGTTAAATCTAAAATCATTGATTTCTATTTTAAAACTCACCTATTTTCAAATGCGAATCGCTTCGTATAATAGTTATAAAAGAACACAATTCCAGTAACAATTAATTTGATTAGATATTGGTTTGAGTCAAATAATCGAATTTCATTAAACCCATAGATCAATAGTGTGCTCAGCAATAAGCCTGCCAATGAAAAGGCTATAGACAGTGCGAAAGCATGTGAAGTTTTTCTTTTAGGAGTAAAAATGAATCTCTTTTGTAATAGGAAGTTCACCATCACAGCCAGTGAATATGAGATTATATTAGATGAAACAGGTTCCAGGGACTGCACCAAAACCATATATAAGCCGTAATCAATTGAAGTAGCAATTACACCGGAACCGGCGAATTTTAGTTTTGGTATTAAGGAGGGTCTCCAGTTCAGGGCCATTGTAATAACTAAGACAAATTAAAGTACCTAGTCATTCAAAACAACTTACTAATCCACCAATGTAAGAGTACCTCTAAATTCGCTATTTGAATAAGCAACATTGTAATAATAGGTTCCCTGGGAGTTATCGGTTGCCTCCCATACAAAATTTCTGTCATCCGATTCAAAAACAGATTTACCATATCTGTTGACAATGGTAACTCGTTGAAATATCTCGTCACAACTATCAGGAGGCAGGTTAAAAGCGGGGGTGTCGTGCCCAGATAGTGAAAAAACATCATTCATTTTATCACCATTTGGGGTGATGACATTCGGGGGTTCGAACCCTTCGAAGGTAACTGGTGTGTCAAAAATCCTCAGCACGACTGACAGTGTATCTGATTTGGGTTCCGGGCAACTGTTGTCCTGCAATAAAAAGCTGACTTCGAAATCTCGTGGACTCCCGTCATTATTTAACAACGAACATGCTGGTGTCCAGTTGACATTTGAAGTTATTTCAGTGGTCCCTGTTGTAGTTTCGAATGCAAAATCTTCAGATGAAGGCAATTCCGGACCAGTTAACAATGACAGGATCAATCCATCCCCATCTGCATCAGATCCAACGATTGGCAGTGCCAGTGCCGCCAGAACTTTTACATCAATTATGTCACCTTCTTCAATGGCGGCTCCATTATTGTCTCCTGATATCAACGGCGGATTGTTAAAAGGGAAAATTAATCTAAAAACAACAGCGAGTGTATCTGCATTAGGGACTTTACATTTATCCTGATCGGTGGCGACAAAATTAACCGTAAACTCTTCAATATCTGATAGATCAGCACCGTCACAATTGAATTGCCAGGCAAAGGAGGAGGAGGCGTTCGATCTACCACTATCGGGAAGAAACTGGATACCTAAATCGTCAAGGTTAAAGTTCTCGCCAAATGCGTCTAATTTAATTGTGTCTCCATCGGCATCTGTGGCATTCACTACAAATTCGACCAATTCGTCCAATGTCAACTCGATGATGTTTTGACCTGTAGAGGTAGTAATGACCGGATCGGTATTGGGTGGAAGGTCCACTGTAACATTAAGGTTAAGGATATCAGCGTTTGGAAACATGCATTCATCCCTATCTTCTAATGTTAACTGCAATTGAAATTCATTCTGAATCCCAAAATCATTAGTCAGGCAATTGCCGTCAAGATTATAATTAACTGCAATGGAACCATCCGTACCGGTAGTTGGGCTGAAAGTCATGCCAAATTGCGCCGGATCAAAGCCCTCGTTCAATATTTTTAAATCCAAAGTGTCTCCCGCATCCAGATCGGTTCCCGTAATAAGTGCACTAGTAGTCTCTCCCTCGTTTATAAAGATCTCAATCAATTTATCAGGATCATCAAACATCGGAGCCTGATTTGGAGGAGGTTCTACAAAAAATGACATGCGCAAGGTATCCATCCTTGGCAGTGGGCATGAATCGTCCATGGCAATGAAATCTATAAGGAAATTTTGGCCGGGGACGAAAGGACAATCCGGTATACATACTTCAACTGATAATTCTTTGCCTTCACTAAGCACAAGCGTATTTACACTAAATACGTCATTGGCATCCTGATCAAAATTGACACCAAGTGCTTTCAATGTTACATTTTCTTCACCATCAGAGTCCTGAACGAAGAATTCAAAACATTTCTCTTCATCTGCTGTGAATGATATAAGTTGTCCCTCAATATAATTAAGGCCGTTATCTGGTCTGGTGGCACGAACAACGGGAGCATTTCCAGGAACACAACCGTCAATCACCAACAGTTGAAAATCCCTCCTGGTTTCCCCAATTTTTACGCCATCCCTAAATTCCTCCGCCAAAGCCGCAAAAACATAAAGGCCGGGGTTATCAGG
>JAJCYL010000596.1 GCA_029262955.1 Cytophagales bacterium
ACGGTACACTTTGGCCTCGGGGTGTCCAGGAAGGTAGACACATTAAGGGTTGAATGGTTATCCGGTGCCTTTGAAGAGGTATATAACGTGGAAGTCAATCAGAAGATTATTATTGAGGAGCGGACTTCCGGTTCAATGACATCTTTAAAAGCTACAGATGCACCAAAGTTTTTTAAGGAGTTAAAAACTAAAATGGATGTACCTCATATCGAAAATTACTTTAATGATTTTGCAAGAGAAGTCCTTCTTCCCTATAAACAATCAACCTTAGGCCCTCTAGTCTCGGTCAGTGATAAAGACAGCAAGGATAATCAGTTGGTTTTCATAGGTGGGGCTCTGGGTCAACCATCAACGATGTATAAGTTGACCGGAGATGGCTTCTCAAAACAAAATGTCGCCGTTTTTGAAGAAGACAGGTTATTCGAGGACATGGGCGCCGTATTTTTTGATCTGGACAATGATGGAGATCAGGATATTTATGTGGTTAGTGGAGGTAATGAACATTCTCCCAATTCAATAGCCTATCAAGATAGGCTATATATTAATCAAGGATCAAATGGCTTTGTGAGAGCCCAGGAAGACCTGCTGAGACTATTTAGATTTAGTGGAAAATCTGTAATTAGCCTCGATTTTGATAAGGATGGGTTGGAGGATATCGTAGTCGGGAATCGAATCATTCCTCAAAGTTATCCAGTGCCAGCGCCTTCGATGCTGTATAGAAATAATGGAGGCACTTTGGAAGATGTAACTGATTCAGTATTTCCTCAACTATCTTCATTCGGGATTATTAACGAGGTTATAAGCACCGATTTTGATAATGACGGATGGGTAGATATTATAGCTGTGGGCGAATGGACCCGGATTGGGTTCTTCAGAAACGAAGAAGGAGTATTTAGAGATATTACCGACGAAATTGGGTTATCAGGTGACAAGGGCTGGTGGTTTTCAATCAAAGAAACCGATGTTAACAACGATGGCCTAAAAGATTATGTGGTTGGTAATGTTGGCAAGAACACCAAGTTCAAAGCAAGTGAGGATAAGCCGTTCAAAGTATTCGCTAATGATTTTGACTCGACTGGAACCCTGGACATCGTGTTGAGCAGTCAGTATCAGGGGAAATATGTACCTGTGAGGGGACGTGAATGTTCGTCACAGCAGATGCCTTTCATAAAAGCAAAATTTCCAACCTACAATGAGTTCGCAAACGCCTCGTTAACAGATATTTATGGTGATAAATTGGAGTCCGCCTACTCGGCCGAGGCAACTAATTTTAATTCTGTTTTATTATTGAATAATGGAAATGGTGGCTTTGAAAAAGTGAAGTTGCCATGGAGTGCGCAACTTTTTCCTATTTTGAGTATCGTAACTGAGGACGTCGATGGCGATGGGTTTGAAGACTTAATTTTAGCAGGAAATATTTATGACACTGAAGTTGAAACTCCTAGATTGGATAATAATTCGGGCTTAATTCTATTGTCCAATGGCACTGATGGTTATGAAGTGGGGTCTTCATTAAACATTAGGGGAGATGTTAAATCAATAAAAATGGTTTCGTCGGGAGCCTCGAAGTACCTGGTGGTGACTAAAAATAATGACGTGCCGAGCGTATATCAATTGAATATTTCAGGATTGTAAAATACCGCTGCCACTCTTTCGCATCCCTTTAACTGCATACCGAAACTCAAAATTGTTGCATTTCTGATTCTAAGAGGCTACATTATCAAAGATTTTGGAAGAGGCGAACTGAACTTTATTTATTAATTGGTATAAAGACATTCAAACCATGCGGGCACTGCTATGCATTTGGCTTACTAGTCTACTTCTTATTCCACGCTCATACGCTCAACAGGTTGACTCAGTAGATTCACCGATCGTAAAAGAAATGGTAGTGGGCTTTGGATCACAATCCAGGGAAGAGTTAACGGGCAGTGTTTCACAGATTGACGGCAGCGATTTAAGTTCACAACCTGTGGTGGAGTTTGAGCAAACTAGCCAAGGAAAAGCTTCAGGGGTTTTGGTCCAAAATACCAGCGGAAAGTTAGGAGAAGGTACTTCGGTACTGATTAGAGGTGGAACATCACTCTCGTCTTCGAATCAACCACTCTACGTTGTTGATGGAGTACCGCTATCGTCCGGTAACCAATCAGATATTGATCCAAATAATATTCAAAGTATAGAGGTATTGAAGGATGCTTCAGCAAGCGCTATTTACGGTAGTAGAGCGGCCAATGGGGTAATTTTGATAACAACTAAAACTGGTACAAAAGGGAGTGTAAAGGTTGATTTTGACTATCAGTTTGGAGTTGGTCAAAGACCAAAAAAGCTGAACCTCTATAGTGCAGATGAATATAATCAACAATTCATTGAATTCGTTTTAAGAACACTTGGTGAGGATGATCAAATTACACAACAAAACCTGGAGCAATGGCAACAGTCTGGCAGCAGCACAATTTCATTGAATAATGGCAATTCAGTGTCCATACCAGTGTTAGATTCATTGAATTCAAATACCGATTGGCAGGACGAGGTCTTTAGAACTGCCTTATCCCACCGTAGCAATATCAATGTATCAGGAGGAAGTGATCAGCACAGATATTTCACCGGATTGTCCTATACCAACCAAGAAGGGATTTTGGTGGGAAATGATTACAACAGGCTTAATGGCAGGGTTAATCTAAATAGTGACTGGTCGGACAGGTTTTCGTCAAATTTTAGTATTAACTACTCGAGATCTGTCAATAATCGACTAAATGAGGACAAAGACCTTGGTAATCCACTTCAGGCAATAGTTTTACCGCCGTCCGATAGCTTCGATCCCGATAATAATTATCGCTTGAACGTAAGAAGCCTGGAATACAACCCGTTGACAGAAGTCCATTTTGCTAAGAATATATCGACTACGAATGGACTCATAGGAAACTTAGGACTCAAATATGCCATTTTGGACAATCTGAGTTTAAACATTGATGGAGGTATTGATTTAATTGACAACGTTCAGGAACGTTTACAAGGACCGGAGACGCTCGAAGGAGCCCCTAATGGGCTGGCAAGATTGTCCGAGAGTAATACTTTCAATTATGTTGTTAATGGTTATTTGGATTTTGAGGAAGATTTTGACTCCACTAACAAATTATCAGCACTAATTGGTGGATCGTACCAACGCTCTACTACTGATCCTGCCTTTCGGTTGGCCGAAGTTAATTCCATAAGCGAGCTTGAAGATATACCAACTACTGATCAAAGAATATCAATCCTGCCTGACCTTGGATTTGCCTTTGTCAGTGCGTTTGGTAGAATAAATTACAATTTGGATAACCGCTATGTGTTCCAATTTAGCGGACGATTAGATGGCTCTTCCAAATTTGGAGAAGAGAATAGGTACGGATTTTTTCCAGCATTTTCTGCCGGATGGAATATTTCAAATGAATCATTTCTAAGTACAAGTTCTACAATCAGTTTTCTCAAACTGAAAGGCAGCTTCGGAATAGTTGGGAATACACCGGACGATGATTTTCTTTTTCAAACTAATTACTTCAGAACCTTTTATGGAGGACAAGAGGCAATTAGGCTTTCCAATCTGGCCAACCCTGATTTGAAGTGGGAAAGTACCCAACAGATTGATATTGGATTGGAATATGGTTTGTTTGATAACAAAGTCAATGGATCCATTTCATATTACAATAAGACAACCAGTGATTTGCTCTTTCCTGTACCAGTAACGCTAACCAGCGGTTTTGATTTTATTCTTCAAAATATTGGTGAACTTGAAAACAAGGGTTTTGAATTCAACATCAATACGGTGAACTACTCAAGCCCGGATGTTTCCTGGCAAACAGGATTTAATATCTCTTTTAATGATAATGAAATAACGGATCTTGGAGGTAGGGATTTAATTGTTGGTGTCAATTCCTTCAAGGAGGGAGAATCTACAGGAGCATTTTTTATGAGAGAATTTGTAGGTGTTGAGCCATCTACCGGGTTGGCATTGTATGAAAATGAGGATGGATCAACCACCACCGATTGGGAAAGTGCAGACCGAAGAGTAGTGGGAAATCCCAATCCGGATTTTTATGGCGGATTTACTAATTCACTAACTTATAAAGGAGTCAATCTTGAGTTTCTAATACAATTTGTTTCTGGGAATGACATTTATAATCAGACCGGTGAGTTTCTGTCCAATAGTGGAATTCAAAACTTAGGCCAAAGTGCGGATCAGGTGGACCGATGGTATGAACCCGGTGACATCACCTCTAATCCAGCATTGGATCCAAGTCAGGTTAATACCTTCCCATCAACCCGGTGGCTTGAGGATGGTAGCTATGTGAGACTAAAAAATATAGTATTAAGCTACAATCTTCCCGACGACTTTGTTTCGAATATAGGAATGCGGTTTGCTCGAGTATATGTCAGTGGGCAAAACTTGCTGACCATCACAGACTTTTCGGGTTACGATCCTGACGTGAATTTCGTAGACCCATTGGGGTCAACCATAGACAGGAATATAACACGGGGTGTTGTAGATTTTACACCGCCACAGGCAAGAATTTATTCAGTTGGTTTCAAATTAGGTTTTTAGCATATGAAAAAGTTCATTGTACTTATTCTGCTTTTCATAGCCTCATACGCTTGTGACAGCATTTTGGAGATAGAACCTGATGGAATTATTGGTGCCGATGTCCTTAAAAATGGTGAAGATCTCGAAAGGGCCTTAATAGGCACCTATTTTAACCTCGGTGGAATTTCAGATGGAATTGATGGTGGTGAGTTATTGGGAGGGGATTTCATCATTATGTCAACACTCTTAGCGCATGTCCCTAATATTGAAATTATTTGGGATCGGGTAAACGGATTCTCTTATAATAATTTTATTGATAAAGAGATTTTGTTAACGAATCCCAGGGTACAATCAAATTGGCGTAGGGCCTATGAGACGATCAATCAGGTCAATACCATTTTGGCCAATGTTGAAAATATTGAATCAAGCGAAGATCAGAATAGAATTAGGGGTGAGGCCTTAGCGATTCGAGGTGTCTTATACTTTGAGATGATCCGATTATGGGGCCCGCAATATGGCACAGGGTCTGACAATTCCGCTGCTATCCCATTAATACTTGATCCAATTACTGAGGTTGGAGATATTGAAACACCTCAGTTGGCTAGTGTTCTCACCGTATACGATCAGGCAGAGGCTGATCTTGAGGCTGCACAGACTCTTCTAGCGCCTTTTGGTAAAAATGGAACAGGACTATCATCAAGTGCTTGTCAGGCCTATCTCGCCAGGATGGCGTTGCAGAGGAGCGATTTTGCAGCGGTTGAAAATTTCACTTCTGAAATTCTTCAATCTGGTAATTTTTCATTGGAAAACGATTTTTTAGATGCTTTTAACAATGTTTCCAATAGCTCTGAAGATATATTTGCTATTCAGCAGACAGTGGCAAGCAATACTGGAGACCGTTCTGCCGGAACTGGCCTTGCTTTTTATTATTCCTCCCTTAATGAGAGTGGCTTAGGGGCACTGAGATTGACATTATTTTTTCTAATAGATGATGAAATAGTAAGTAATGGACCTATCTATCCGTTAGCAGATTCCCGCGGCACCATTGATTTTGATGTAGATATATCAACTACCAGCTCACAAATTAACACTGCCTATTATAAGAATATTCTAAATAATACTGTTTTATCTCCTGCGAAATTCTTGACCTCCACAAACGTAATTCCTGTAATCAGATTAGCTGAGGTATTGTTGATGAGGGCAGAGGCTATTTATGAGCAAAACCCTGGGGTGATAAATAACACTGCTTTAAGTGATCTGAACCAAATCAGGACACGAGCTGGTTTAACCGCTCTAACTCTGTCTGATTTTGCCAGCCCATCAGAATTTATGGATGCCATCAGGCTGGAGCGAAGACGAGAGTTATTGTTTGAAGGCCAGCATTTACACGACCTCAAAAGGTGGGATGGCTTTGTTGGTAGTGTGAGTGCAAGAGATCCGAAGTTTATATTACCCATTCCGCAGGCAGAAACAGACACAGGTACAGGGGGTTAATCTCCCGGCAATTTCATTTACTGCGGATGCCTGATAAAATAGCATTTATTCAAACTGGGGGGACCATTGACAAAGATTATCCCCGTAAAACAAAAGGCTATGCTTTTGAAATTGATAGCCCAGCCTTTGTTCGAATCCTGGAAAAGCTAAAGCCAAATTTTCAATACGACACCTTTGAATTTTTAAAAAAGGATAGTTTGGAAATCACCGAAACCGACAGGACAAAATTGTTTGAATTTGTTTGCTCTTTGAGTCATGATCAAATTATTATTACTCATGGAACGGATACTTTGATCGAAACTGCCTCGGCACTGTCTGCAGTCCCGTCCAAGACCATTATCTTAACGGGTGCCAAACTACCTGAGCGCTTTTCAAATTCTGATGCACCCATCAATCTTGGCATGGCCATTGGGGCTGTAACTTCCCTGGCTCATGGCGTTTATGTATGCATGCAGGGTTTGGTTATGCCCTTAGAAAGTGCTGCCCATGATAAAGTGGAGGGAACTTTTTATAAAAAGGAGGAATGAATTACTACTATATTTTCAGTTAATTTCGCACACACTACTGAATTGTTAAAATCCACAATCAAACTATACTTAACCACATGAACATAATTATTCCTATGGCTGGAATGGGCAAAAGGATGAGGCCACATACCTTAACAGTGCCGAAACCACTCATACCCATTGCCGGCAAACCAATTGTGCATCGTTTGGTTGAGGATATTGTTAAGATGTGCGGGGATAAGATTGCACAGATCGGGTTTGTGGTTGGGCGGTTTGGTAATGAGGTAGAACAAAGGCTTCTTGAGATTGCTGCTGAATCTGGTGCAGAGGGACGAATATTTTACCAGGACCAGGCATTGGGAACGGCACATGCTGTTTATTGCGCTCAGGAATTAATGCATGGGCCCACCATCGTGGCTTTTGCAGACACACTTTTCAAAGCAGATTTTGAATTGGACAGCCAGAAGGAGGGCATTGTTTGGGTGCAAAAAGTTGAGGACCCCAGTGCTTTTGGAGTGGTTAAATTAAATGGAGAAGGACAGATTATTGATTTCGTAGAGAAACCTCGTGAATTTATTTCTGATTTGGCAATCATTGGAATTTATTATTTCAAGCAGGGAGAGCTTCTAAGAGCACAGATACGCCAAATAATAGATGAAGACATTAAGAAGGATGGAGAATATCAACTGACAACTGCTCTTGATAATTTACAAAGTAATGGTTTGAAATTTTATCCCGGAGAAGTAGATGAGTGGTTGGATTGTGGTAATAAGGACGCCACTATACACACCAATCAGCGCTATCTTGAATATCTGGATCCGAAGGAATTGATATCCAAATCAGCCAAAATAGAGAACAGCATTGTCATTCCACCGGTTTATATAGGGAAAAACGTAACTTTGCATAATACTGTTGTTGGCCCTCACGTTTCAATCGGAGATAACAGTTCGGTAACTGAGTCTCGAATTAGAAATGGGATTATACAAGCTGATAGCACTATTGAGAATGCCAATATTGCAAACTCTATGATAGGTAACTTCGTTATGTTCAAGGGGAAAGCAAATAATCTCAACCTAGGCGACTACAGTGTCATTGAGGGCTAATTATTCTGAGGGTAAGTAATGAAGAAATATTTTTATTTATTGGTTTGTGTTTTCATAGCTTTTTCATTTGATGCAGCCGCTCAAAAGAAAAAGAAAAATCGCAACATTGATGCCCCGCCAGATTTTAAGGAAACGCTCTCTGAAGATGATATGATGCAGGCCGAGTATTATTTCATTGAGGCGGAAAAGCATTTTATCTTAGACCAGTATGCAGAAGCGCTGGAGCTCTTTAAAGAATCCCTGAAGTACAATAGCAATAGTGGAGCAACTCATTATAAAATTGGACAGAGCTATTTTGCGTTAGATCAGCCGCAAGAGGCACTTGTTTATGCCATCAAAGCGAAAGAGATTGACCCAAAGAATAAATACTATTACATAATAACGGCGGACATTCTCACAGGTATGTCAGATTTTGGTCAGGCAGCCGCTACCTATGAGGAAATGATGACCAATATTCCTGATACTGACACCTACCTGTATGAATTGGCTGCTCTATATCTCTACCAAAATGAATTAGAAAAGGCTTTATCTACTTATGAAAGGGCTAAGGATAGATTTGGTGTTATGGAAGAGGTTGCCTATCAGAAACAACAGATCTATTTAAAGCTGGGTAGAACTGAAGATGCCATTGGAGAGATAAAGCAATTAATAAGTGCTTTCCCGTTGGAGTCGGCGTATATCATTGATCTTGCCAAACTTTATATCAGCAATAACCAATACAGTGAGGTTATAACAACTTTGGAGGGTCTTCTATCCATTGACCCCTCAAATGCGGAAGCTAGTGTAATGCTCTCCGAGGCTTATAGAAAAACCGGTAATAGAGAGAAAGCAATGGAGTCACTCAAAATTGCTTTTGAAAACCCTTCGTTAAATTTTCAAGCGAAGCTTCAGCTACTTGGAGGGTATATAGCGCAACTTCCTGATGCACAAATTGAAAATTTAGCCCTGGAGTTGAGCGAAAAAATAACAGCTGCCCATCCTGACGAATCTCGTGGATTTGCAATAGCAGGAGATTTGCATTATCAGCTTGGTAATAAGAGCCAGGCTACAGACAATTATAGGAAGGCGTTGGTATTAGATAATTCAAATTTCAGTCTGTGGCAAAACGCAATTCAATTAGAAATGGAGTTGGGTCAATATGACAGTGCAATTGTGCATTCTGAACAAGCTTTAGAGTATTTTCCAAACCAGGCAGTTCTGTATTATTGGAATGGAACAGCCAATCTGATTACCAAAAATTTTAAAAAGGCAATTAGGTCTTTTGATGAAGGCAAAAAGTATAGTTCCGCCAACCCGGATTTAGAAAGCACATTTTATGGCCAACTAGGTGATGCCTATAATGGTCTTGGTGATAATGAGAACTCAGATGCTGCTTATGATGCAGCCCTGAGAGTTAAGGAAGATAATGATCATGTACTCAACAATTATAGCTATTACTTGTCCTTACGGAAGGAGAACCTTGAAAAAGCACTTGAAATGTCAGCTATTCTTGTGGAAAAACATCCAAAAAATGCCACATATTTGGATACACATGCCTGGGTCCTCTATGTACTTGAAAGGTATAAGGAGGCCCATGATTACCTTGAACGAGCAGTGCTAGACGATCAGGCTAGTGGCACTATTTATGAGCATTATGGTGACGTTTTGTATCAGCTCAATGAAAAAGATAAAGCTGTAGAACAATGGGAGAAGGCCAGGCTGAAGGGTAGTACAACTGATCTAATTGATAAGAAAATTGCAGACCGTAAATTGTATGAGTAACTATTCTCGGGTCATTGGGATGTTAATTCTCACTTGTATTATTGCCTCATGCAATAGAAATCTATTTAGGGCGACACTGGATGCGGAAAGCACACTATTTGAAATACAGGAATTCGATTTTGACTACCTCAAGGCTAAAGCTAAATTTAGATACGACAATGGCAAAGATGATCTTAAGGCCACTGCCAATATTCGGATAAAGAAGGATAGTCTAATCTGGATGTCCATTTCGGCAACTTTGGGCATTGAGGCTGCCAGAATAATGATAGCTAAGGATTCAATGGTTATCATAGATAGATTGAACAAACAGTATACCGTGCTTAACTATGAAGACCTTACTAAAAAGTACAACTTCAAAATTGATTACAGTTTATTGCAAGCTGTTTTGTTGGGTGACTTATCCAATCCTATAGAAAAGGAAGACAAGATATCCAAAGAGCCATCGCATTTTTTGGTTTTACAGGACAGAGGGGATGTGAAAATGGAGAATTTCATTGGCCTTAAAAATATGAAATTAGAGAGAGCGAAATGGTTGGATAAACCCACAAGCAATACGCTAACTATTAATTACACCGATTTTCAGTTGTTGAATGATTACATATTTCCATATGAAAATCAGATAATATTGAAGTATAAAAGTACGGGTAACATCTCAAAGAATACTCAAATTAACATAGACTATAACAAAGCAGAGGTGTCTGATAAAAAGGAAAAGTTCCCTTTCAATATCCCACAAAAGTATGAGCGTAAATAAGCTACTCTTATATTTCTTCTCTATCTCCCTAACCTTATTGTCGTTATCTGAAGCTCTGGCTCAAAAGAGTAGGAATGAATTAGAAAGGGAAAAAAAGGAAAATTTAAAAAAGATAAAGGAAGCAGAGAAGATTTTAGTAGAGACAGAATCTGAGAAGGTTGTGACACTGGGTCAACTCAAGGCACTGAATCAACAAATTAAGGTTAGAGGCCAACTGATAGGGTCAATTGCAGAAGAAGTGTCTTACCTAACCAGTGAAATTGAGGAAATTACTATTGTGATTGAATCACTTGAAAGTGACCTGGAAGCATTGAAAATAGAATATGCTTCCATGATTTATGCTGCTTCAAAAACCAGAAATGGTGTAAATCGGCTTACTTTTTTGTTTTCCGCCTCAACTTTCAACCAATTTCTAATCCGATTGCAATACCTGGAACAATATGCTGAAATGCGCAAAACACAAGTGGAGCAAATTGGAAAGGTCAAGGTCGCACTGACCACGCAAAAGGAAGTGGGTGTGTTGAAGAGAAAGGAACAAAACTCATTGTTAAAGGAACAAGTAGCAGAGAATAGGAAACTTCAAAATTTGAAGGGTAAACAGACGGGCTTGGTTGCTGAATTGAATAAGAAACAAAATCAATTGTCGACTGAGCTTAATTCCAGAAAACAGTCTATTAAAAATCTGGACAACCTAATTGCTAATTTGATTAAGACGGAAATGAGCAAGAACGTTTCCACAACCAACGTGGCCGAATTATCTGCTTCATTCGAAAAGAATCAGGCGAAATTACCATGGCCGGTAAAAACAGGGTTTATCTCATCTCCTTTCGGAAAGCATCCTCACCCTGTACTGAAAGGCATTGAGGTAGAAAATCAAGGAATTGATATTCAAACCCAAACAGGTGAAATGGTTAAGGCAGTATTTGGTGGAGAAGTAGTAACCAAGGCCTTTGTGCCGGGAATGAACAACGTTGTTATTATAAAACATGGTGAATATTATACCCTCTATGCCAAATTAAAGAGAGTAAATGTCAGTAAAGGGCAGAAAGTGGCAGTGTCAGAATCAATAGGTGAGGTCTTCACCGACGGGGATGGAATATCTGAAGTCCAGTTCCAGGTATGGAGGAATCAAAAAAAAATGGACCCATCAAAGTGGCTGGTTTCCAACAGATGATGTTTGTCATTGTCAATTTGGTGTTTGGTAGCAGATGTTAAAATATATTGTAACTGATCATTCCGACTTGGATATATTCTCTATCTTTACAAACAGTCGCTTTTTATTTAAAGATTATGCAAACAGTTTTAGCTTTTGGAATGCCTGGTGGATGGGAGTGGATTATTATTGTTTTGGTAGTTGTTCTGCTATTTGGAGCTAAAAAAATTCCTGAATTAGCAAAAGGATTGGGACGCGGCATCCGAGAATTTAAGGATGCCACCAAGGAGATCAAGGAAGAGATCGACGAGGGAGCCAAAGAAATTAAGAAGTAACAACCCCAATGCACTATACGCGTTTGTCGCAGATCCAATCAGATCTGGATAGCGGCTCAATTACTATGCCTGACTTGGTGGGTTACTACCTATCTAATATAAAAAAGAAGGCCCATCTGAATGCATTCCTGGAAGTATTTGAAAATGAAGCTTTAGACCAGGCAAACTCTCTTCAAAAAAAGATTGATGCCGGTGAGGCCGGCAAATTGGCCGGCATGATCATTGGGATTAAAGACGTGCTTTGTTATAAGGATCATGCACTACGGTGTAGCAGTAAAATTCTCGATGGTTTCGAATCACAATATACTGCCACCGCGGTGCAGAAACTTTTAGACGAGGACGTCATAATCCTTGGTAGATTAAATTGTGATGAGTTTGCAATGGGATCCTCAAATGAAAATTCGGCATTTGGCCCTGTTCTCAACCCAATAGATGAAGAAAGAGTACCTGGAGGTTCCTCCGGGGGCTCAGCTGCTGCAGTTGCTGCTGATATGTGCCTGGCAGCATTAGGGAGTGACACTGGTGGTTCAGTTCGCCAGCCGGCAGCTTTTTGTGGTGTGGTGGGACTAAAGCCTACCTATTCTCGTATTTCAAGATACGGATTGGCCGCGTATGCCTCTTCATTTGATACTATTGGAACGCTAACTAATTCCGTAGAAGATGCCGCCATATTGTTGCAAACAATGGCGGGTCCTGATGAAAAGGATAGCACGTCATCTAAGGAACCAGTTCAGGATTATTCTACTGCTGTTTTTGATGGAAGTAAATTGCGTATCGGAGTTATAAATCAGTCCGTTAAAGAGGGCATAGATGATGATATTCGACAAATACTTGCCGATCAATCCAAATTACTAACTAATAAAGGGCATACAGTTGATGAAATCGACTTTAAACAGTTTGAGTATGCATTGTCAACCTATTATATATTAACTACAGCCGAGGCAAGCACAAACCTAAGTAGATATGATGGTGTTCGTTATGGACTGAGAACAGATGACAATGATTTAACAACCATGTACAAAAAATCACGTTCAGAAGGGTTCGGGGAGGAAGTAAAGAGAAGAATATTGTTAGGAACATTTGTCTTAAGTTCAAGTTACTATGACGCCTATTATTCGAAAGCTCAAAAAGTGAGGAGAATAATTCAAGATCAAATGACGGATTTATTCAAGAGTTATGACTTTTTAATATTACCAACGACACCAACTCCACCCTTCAAATTGGGTGAACATTCGTCATCTCTTGAAATGTACCTGGCCGATTTTTTTACCGTTCAGGCTTCTGTTGCCGGAATACCGGCTATCTCCATACCTCTAGGGCAAACAGACAATGGCCTTCCTCTTGGGATTCAGATAATGTCGGATTTTTTCACAGAACATAAATTGCTTGCTTTCTCAAATTATTTATTGAATGATGCTAATATTACAGGGAAACATGGGCTTTAAAAAGGTTTTATTAGGGGGAGGTTGGATTTTTTGCGTAGCAATCGTAAACATAAATTGTCATGCAAGAAATTTGGACTCACCTGAGGATAGTATTTTATATGAATTTATCCCGGACGTTACCTATGAGGTAATTGAATCGAGACTGAGTATTTTGGAGAATGAGGTGCCACTCAATTTTACTCCGAAAGTCAAGGGGTTTATTGATTATTTTACTATTCGGAATAGAGATTATACCCGCAGGGCAGCCGAAAATGCATATTTCTATTTTCCAATATTTGAAAAATATCTTAAGAAGCATAATCTGCCCGAAGAGTTAAAATATTTGTCAATTATTGAATCAGGTTTGAATCCAAGGGCAATATCTAGGGCCGGGGCTGCTGGTTTGTGGCAGTTTGTGCCTAGTACGGGGCGAATGTTCAAGTTGCACCAGGATTGGTATATAGACGAGAGACTGGACCCATATGAAGCAACTGAGGCAGCCTGTATATACCTCAAAGAGCTATACACCTACTTTGACGATTGGGAACTTGCGTTGGCCGCCTATAATTCTGGTCCGGGAAGGGTAAGAACAGCAATTCGAAGATCCGGCTACAAGAAGAAATTTTGGGAAATATATAGATACCTTCCTCGGGAAACCCGCTCCTATGTTCCGCAGTATGTCGCTATTTTATATGCTTTGAATCACGCTGAAGAGCACAATATGTTCATCGAAGAACCAAATTTCCAAGTCAGCTATGATACAGTGCACGTCAGCCAGTATTTTCATATTCCAACTTTAGCAGATCAGTTAAACGTTTGTATGGATGATTTTGTAAAACTAAATCCCCAAATTATGCGGGATGCCTTGCCTGAGGGGGTTAAGGATTTTGCACTTAAGGTGCCTGTAGAAACAAGAGAAAGAATAATAACAGAAAGACTGTTTTTATATGATACAGCTGGCAAAGTAGGGAAAAAGGAGCTGGAATATCAGTCGAGAAATTCAGTGGGCAGCACTTTCGGTCGGGATAGAATTGTACACAGAGTCCGCTCCGGAGATGTATTAGGCAAGATCGCCATGCAATATAGGGTACGGGTATCTGATATTAGGAAATGGAATCGTTTAAGTGGAAACCTCATTCGTGTGGGGCAAAGACTTAATATTTGGGTGCTACCCAATTATCATAAGGGGCTAACAGCACAGCCTATAGCCAAAACGGTGCAGCCTCACTCGGTAAACCTGAATGGGAAAAAGGTTCATTATGTCCAGCAGGGAGATACTCTATGGGATATTAGTCGCCTGTACGAGGGACTAACCATCGATAAGATAAAACAGCTCAACAATCTTAAGAATAGTAGCATAAAGCCAGGCCAACCGCTTGTTATTGGTGAGGCAGATTAATTATTGCCGTCGTTTTTAGGCTCAGATTC